>JBEKFU010000083.1:0-7441 GCA_050013155.1 Thermacetogeniaceae bacterium
TGTGTGCCCGTTTTCCCGGTGTGCCGGCGGGCTTTCAGCCAAGGCGGAGCCTTGAGCCGGCGTTCAGGCCGGGCGTTAGCCCGGATACGGGCGCCCACCGCTTCATGTGCTCCGCATTCTTCAGGCCGGGCGTTAGCCCGGATGCGGAGGAGGAGAAGCGGGGGTATTAGAGCGGGTAGTCATCTGTGATAAAAGATTCTTTTATTTTCAGGGCAGGAATCAATGCCTGTTCAAAAAGAAAAGCAACAGGGCAAGGCCTACGGCAAACAAGGCCGCTACCGCTATGATCACCCAGTTAACTCCATTATTGGGAGCCACTGAAGCGAATGGGGGATCTGGCTCAGACAGCCATTTCAGATCGACGTTCTGTGGCTGCCGCAAGTCATTGGCCATTTCCAGCGCTGAACCGTACCTTTCCTCCTTGCGACGCCGCAGCGCCCTTCTGACAGCAGCCCAGATGCCGGGATGCAGATCCGGGCGGATAGTGGTCAACGATTTGGGGTTGGCAGTCATATGCTGATACATGGTGGTTAGAGGATTATCGCTGGAAAAGGGGGGAGTTCCGGCCAGAAGATGATAGACAAGACACCCGACAGCGTAGATGTCGCTCCTGGCGTTCCCGCGCTCACCTTTAATCTGTTCAGGCGCCATATACTCGGGCGTTCCCATCAGGCCGGAAAATCCCCTCCAGGTCACCCGCGGGGCGCCTGCCATCACCGCGATGCCGAAGTCGATGATCTTCAGGCGGCCATCCGTACCCAGCAATAAGTTCTCCGGTTTGATGTCGCGATGATAAACCCCCTGTTGGTGGCAATAATGCAGGACTTCCAGCAGTTTGGACACCATGTCCACCACCTGGTCCGCCGGAAGAGGGCCCTTTTCCTTTATGATTGCCACCAGGGGCTCTCCTTCCAGGTACTTCAATACCAGGTAGGGCGGATAGGGCGGATTGCCCTCTGAAAATGACAGGGCCACAGGGACGTCAGGATGATCGAGCAGCTTGCCGATGGCCAGCTCGCGCCGGAATCGTTCATAAACCGCCGGGTCACCCAATTGAGAGAGGTCCGGAAATTTGAGCACGACCTTGTCAGCGGTGTTGACGTCTTCTGCCAGAAAGGCGCCGGCAAACCCTCCATGGCCCAGGGGACTAATCAGTTTATACCTGTTGTCGATAACGGCGCCCGCCTCAGGCGTCCACATATTTTATACCTCCTCGCCCACGAAAATACAGCCTTGGCGCCGTGGTATGAAAAGCAAGCTCTAAGCCTCCCGGCGCGCACGCCTGCGCTTCAGGACGTTGCCTGAAAGGACGACAGATTCTTACGCCACGCACAAACACTATTTGTAATGCACAAGTATGACCCGGGATCATCCTAGATGGCGCTTTCCCCGGTCTCCCCGGTGCGAATGCGGATGGCTTCTTTGATGGGGTAGGTGAAGATCTTGCCATCGCCTATCTCACCCGTACGCGCGGCTTGCAGGATCACCTTGATCACCTGATCCTTCAGGCTGTCTGAAACCACAATCTCGATCTTGGTCTTAGGTAGCAGGTTGATATCGAATTCGCTGTTCCAATCGAGTTCAGTGTGCCCTTTGGTCAAACCGCACCCGATGGCCTCAGTGATGGTCATGCCTTTGACGCCCAATTTACCCAGGGCATCTTTAACTTCAACGAGTTTATTGGGGCGAATGATGCATTCAATTTTGGTCATCTGCGACACCGCCTTTAAATTTTTTATTTTCCGGTAATATATATCCAAACAGCAGTTTTGTCTATAAAGAAAGCGTAAATATTTGAAGAACTGAGCCTATATAACGGCGCTTTCATCTATCACCGACTTTTACGATCAATATGGTCATATTGTCATAGCCGCCGCGCTCGTTTAACTGTTCGATCAACTTGTTCAAGGCAGCGGTGGCATGGCCCTGTTCCAGCAAAAACGTCTTCAGCTCTGATTCGGTGGTATGTTCCAATATGCCGTCCGTCATCAGGCAGAACAGATCGCCCGGCAGGACATTGCCCGCATACAGATCTGCGGGCATGAGGGGCTGTTCTCCCAGCGACCTCAGCAGCACGTGCTTGTTCGGATGGGAGCGCGCCGCCTCCGGGGTTACAAAGCCCAGACGCACCAGCCTTCCCACCAGGCTGTGATCCTTGGTCAACTGCACGAACTTTCCCGACCGCAACAAAAACGCCTTGGAATCGCCCACATGGGCGATATGGAACCGGTCCTGCCTGATCAACAGCGCAGTCAATGTACACTGCATGTTGCTGAACGACCGGTTGGTCTTAGCCAGGTCAAAAATATGCACGGCAGTATGATTAAAGGCATCCCTCAACCGCCCGGGCAGCTTTTCCGCATAATTGCCGAAGTAATACTCCTGCAGCAGGGTGTTCACCGCCTCGGCGCTGGCCGCCTCCCCGGCCAGGCTCCCGCCCACCCCGTCGGAGACGGCGAAGAGACTGCCCAGTCTATTTTCGATATTGTGATCCGTGGGTATGTAATGCCCGTAGTAGTCCTCGTTATGAGGGCGCAACTGTCCCTTGTCTGTGCAGCCGTACGCCTGCAGGTGTTTTCCACAACTGCGGTCTTGCTCTGATAATGGCTCTCCCATTCAAATGCCCCCAATTGGCATCAAGGCACAAAAGTGCCCCGTTACCTTCAGTACTTGTTTTGAAAAAATATTAAGGAAACAAGCATCAGCGCAACTATGGCTTCCGCCTGCGCTCATAGCTTGCCGCAAGCAGTTTTCCATATTCTTTGCCAAGCAATCTGCATCCAACTACGGTTTCAGATGCTAGGCGTTGTAGTTGGCGATGATCTTGCGCCCGGTTGCCCGGCTGTTGCTCACAAAGTAGATGATACCCACCACCAGCCAGATCAGCGTAGCTATGATCGCCACCATGGCAGAGACCTGGGTCATGCCCCCGCCCAGGATGCCGAGGTAGATGACCGCCAGCAGCATCCCGATGTTCGCCAGCAAGCCGAGAACAGGCACTGCTATATGTGTCAAGATATTGCGTGATGGGTGGCGCAGAAAGGCCACCAGGGCGATCAGGTTGGTCATGCCATAGAGCAGGAAGGTTCCAATGTTGGACAACAACGTGACTGCCGTTAAACCGGTGATCGACAACACCCCGTAAGCGCCAACCACGGCGGACACTACGGTCATTACCCAGACTGCGGTATGCGGTGTGGCATGCCGATGATGCAGGACATTCAGCATGCTGGGAACTTCCCCATCCTGGGCCATGGCGTAGGTCACCCGGACGCCGGTATTCATGCAGGCCAGCGTCGTGCCGAACACGGCTATGGCTACCGAAATGGCGACGACGATCATTAGGGCGAAGCCGGAATGATTCAGCAGGGTATCGCCGAGGATCTTGCACATGTCGCCGATCGGCGCCCCGGAGGCGGCAGCCGCCGCGAGCCCGGTGCTGGTCGTCCCGTTGGCCACGACGGTGTAGGCGTTGTTCAGCCAGGCGTTGGCGCCGAAGTACTCGAATAGGTAGAAGATCAGCCCCTGCAGCACCAGGGAGATGATCACGCCGCGGCTGACGTGCTTGGGAGACTTGGATTCAGCCGCCAGGGCGGTGGCAGACTCGAAGCCGACCAGCAACAGGATGGCGATAGTTGCCTGGAACAACACATTGGGAATACTGTGTACCGCCACCACCGACGTCAGACTGGAATGGACGAACTGGACGTGCTGCGGGTTGGTAAACCGGTAGATCAGCGCCAGCACCGTGATGAACACCAGTGTTACGATCTGAATCACATTGATGGCGATGCTGGTCAGGGTCGAGCCGTTGATGCCGCGGAAGGCCACGTAACCGGTGGCAAAGGAGAACACCACCGCCACCACGATCTCCCAGAAAGGCGACAGCGTCACGCCGAACTGACTGAAGATGTAGTTGATCATCACGGCCATCATCGCCACCATCACCCCGGGATAGACCCAGTAGTACAGGTGGGAGAACCAGCCGACGATCACCTTCGACAATCTCGAAAAAGCGGACAGCCTCGATGGCTCGTTCAAGAAAGCCTGCTCTGTAAAGTAGTACGAGCTGCCGGTGCCGGCCTCGGGGTATTTCTCCGCCAGCATGGAATAGGAGATGGCGGTGAGAAAGGCCAGGATCAGCGCCAGCACCAGCCCGGCGAACATGTCCATGGCCGTGGTCTTGCCGGCCATGTCGACTTGAGCCGCCTGCACCTGGAAGGTGATCCACAGGAACGCCCCCGGGGCGATCAGAGCCATGGCGTTGACCGTTACCCCGGTAAGGTTCAAAGTTTTCTTCATTTCACCCGTTTCAGCCATAATTCCTTGACCCCCTTTAAATATTGGGTAAGAGACATTTTTTCAGGAATACTAAAATGCTTCTTTCAATAACTTTCGAACCTGTTTTACCAGAGGTCGGATCCCAGAGGTCAGACTTGCATCTTTATGGATGCTATGGGATGTCAGAATAGTTTCGATTTTTGCTTGTTGACTTTTTCTCAGACATCCGATGTGACTCTTGCTTCTGACATATGGTTGATCTTTTTCCGACCCCTGGCCTCTTGCCGTACATCTGGTACTTATCGCATCGCCTCCTTTAAGATAAACACAAAAGCCCCAATCTCAGGAACGACACCGTTCCCTGAAACAGGGGCTTCTCTGCCTCGCCGGTCAGGCATCCTTGCTGGCCGGCGGCAACTCTATCCTTGCCTGTCAACGAGTTCTTGGCTTCAGTGGGGGCTTGCCTTACCCCCACTGAAGCTTATCAGGAAAACTTGGCTTGCGCCGAGACGACCGGGGTACCCTCTGGGTCGGGTACCCCGCGAAGGCGGAAGCCCTAGTTGCGCTGATCCAGGGGCTTAGCCGCTCTTATCCCACCGCTTCAAAGAAGGCCGGCTTGAAGCTACGCTTCAGGCTGAAGGCCCCGCCGGCGCACAGGCGGTGGCAAGAGCGGGTAGTCATCGTGGCAAACAAAAATCCCCGCTTTTATAACGGGGACATCCTTATCCCGGTTTGGCCTCATCGCCAATCAATCAACTCTATTTATATCTTACCGGCCTCTCCAGGAAAATCAACCCCTTCGGCGGAAGTATCCTGTATACTTGGCAAGAAATCTAAAAAACCAATATTACCAAGGCCGGGCGGGTTTTTACTTCAAAATGTCTGTCCAGAACAGTCCAGAAGAAGCCCAGTAAAATCAAGGGTTCTGGAAGAGTCCATTAGCAAGAAATTAGCAAGATTAGCAAGCACGATCCTGAGAATCAGTGCGGCCAGCTTGCTTAACGTTGGTTGCAATCTTATTTCAGCTACTATTGAGATCTATCAAGAAACGCCTTATAATGAGTTCATAGAAAGGGGTGCATTAAAATGAAAAAGGATACTCCCCAAGAATGTATAGATGCTTTTTGGGCCCATGTTCATGCTCCCAAGAAGAAGCTCGGCGAGGGGATAATTTCTGTTGATGTATCCCTCCCTCCGGAAGTTATAGAACAAATCGACACCAGAATGAAACGAGAGAGCGTTGGCAGACCATCCGAGCATTCTCGAGGGCGAAGGTCGAGACAGCCTGCGGCGGCTGGGTAAGTGATTTTAAAAAATAGCAGCAACTACTTTTAAGAACGAACTCGAGGTGGGTCAAAACCCACCTTTTTCATTGACTGCACAGCAGTTTCAAAAATATACCGCTTGATGCAGTGCATAAAGGGTCCCTTACCCAGTTCGGATTGCCCGGTTAGGTCACTTGAACACTCATATATTACTAACATTTAACTTCATGAACGCTAAATAACTACTTTGAGGCTTTGTTTGCCATTATCTGCAATGTTTCGACATTCTGTATTATTTGACACCTATCACATCTATCAAAGGCTGCAATCTGAGAGATCCCCACTTCTAAATATGTGATTAATTGGTATCCAAAATCGCGCGCCACATCTGGTATTCAGGCGATCAAACACTTATTAAGAAGTTAATTGGCTTCCAGTTAAGAAAAACCAAAATAAAGATCCTGGCGAAGGTGAAACAAATATTGCGTCGCGCTCAGAAGTGAAATCTGGTACAAGGCAATGGTGGATCGAAATGACTTTTAAGGCGTTCATTTTTATGGTCACTGCAGAAGGGTAATATAGTCACTACAGGTATTAACCATATTCTAGTAATTATCATCCAAAATTATTGGCCGTTTTTCGTCCAAAGGTCTTGACCGCTCACACTGTATTGTCGAAGTCCGCAAGTACCGGACACTATCGGTACGGGTGCCGGCCATGATCCACGTGATGGAGCTGATGAAATCGGAGAGTAAAGAAGGGCTGACCAGGATCCTGGAGAAGGGCAATCCTCTGGCCCAGGCCTGTGAAATGTGGCTGCCGATGTAGATGCCGCTAAAAATTAGTGAAGGCCAAGCTGCTCGTTATTGTTCAGGTTTACCCGGCCATATATCGCAGCAATATCTGCTCCAACCCACCAGCGCCATGCCCTTCCGATGGGTTATTTATACTGGGTAGTTGACGCGCCGATTACCTAATCGCTTTTTCCTCATGAGGCTCAAGGCGCTTGAGATCTTCGACAATATAATCCAGACGAGAAAATACCTCCTTATGCGTCTTGCGGTTGGTAGACCTTATATCGTTGACTGTGGCTTCAATTCTTTGCTGGCCAGCTTCCAAGGCGGTAAGCTTCTTATTAACCGGCTCCAATTTCTGATCCAACTTCTCATCAAGTTTTTTGTCCAACATTTCACCGATAGCAGCCAACAGTTCCTTGTCCGGCATCGCGCTTCACCTACTCCACTATTTTGAAAAGCCTTTACACTTTAATTCTACGTGGTGGGATATTTTCCTGCTGACTTCAGTGAACACCCCCAGGACTGGCCTGATAGAGAGAGGATCACTTGTAGCACTTCTTAACCGTTGAAACTGTTAGGATTCAGCATGACCAGTCCAGGCCGTCTTTACTTAAATCCGGTTCGGCTGCATTTGCGTAAATGAAGGCTATCGCTTTACAGCCCTCACCTTTCATCCTTTTCTCGAAGTTCAGCTTGATTTTCTCGAAGCCCATGCCCATGGCATTATTATCAGTTCCAAAAATGACAGTGTGGCCATCATCGTGATATGAGGTTTCTTTCATGGTGCAGAGGTGCATTACGTCTTCATTCCGCAAGGCAGCAGCCATAAGTAGACACCATATTCGACTGCACGCGAAATACTGACCAAGCCCGGACTAGCAATAGGGCAGGGGATGAGCAATGGTTTTTCTATTGTCCACATTGTTATGCAGGAATATGTTATTTAATGGCGAAAGAACTAGAGACGGTCACTATTAGGGAAATATATGTAGCAATACTTTTTGTATGTCTAAAATCAGGCAACCGTAGCACAGCACACTTCAGAACCGCCATTATTGGCGGCTTCTGTTTATATGCAGAATCGTTAAGGGGCATATA
>JBEKFU010000084.1:0-7252 GCA_050013155.1 Thermacetogeniaceae bacterium
GCCGCTCTTACCTGTGTGCCCGTTTTCCCGGTGTGCCGGCGGGCTTTCAGCCAAGGCGGAGCCTTGAGCCGGCGTTCAGGCCGGGCGTTAGCCCGGATACGGGCGCCCACCGCTTCAGAAGCGGGGGCATTAGAGCGGGTAGCCATCGGTAAATACCGAAATAGATGGTGGAAAGGGGACACCTCCCCTACGAGGTACGGGGATACACCGTTTTAAGGTGCGGGGACACACCCCCTTCGGGGGAATGTCCCCATGGCGACACCACGCAAGCAAAATACTGGGAGTGAGTTAAATGCCGGGTCAAGAAAAAACAGAGGAGCAGTTGCACTTCCTGAAGATCCTGATCGATGCCATACCGTCACCCATCTATTACAAGAATCTGGACTGGGTCTTCGAGGGATGCAACAAGGCTTTCGCAGATGTATTCGGCCTCGCGAAAGAAGATATCATCGGGAAGACTTCCTACGATATTTCACCGAAAGAACTGGCCGATAGTTATTATGAGATGGACATGGAACTGTTCAGAAGGCGGATCGTTCAGAACTTCGAAGGCAAGCTGCGGTATACAGATGGCATCGATCATGACGTCATCTTTCACAAGGCGCCATATGAAGATATTGAAGGGCGCCTGGCGGGTTTTGTAGGAGTGATCATTGATGTCACCGAGAAAAAAAAGATCGAGCTGCAGCAGATATTATCACAGAAATTAGAATCGATCGGCCAACTGGCGGCGGGGATCGCGCACGAGATCAATACCCCCATGCAGTATCTGGGTGACAATACGCGCTTTCTACGTGACGGATTTACCGATATCTGCAAGCTGATCGGGGCCTACAGACATCTGATCGCTTCGATAGAAGAAAACATTCCCGCCGGCCCCCTTGCCAGCGTGAGAGAGCTGGAAAAGCAGATCGATGTCGGGTTTCTGACGGCGGAGATCCCCCAGGCGATCGACCAATCCTTGGACGGGATCGCCCGTTTGAGCAAGCTCGTGTTGGCGATGAAGGATTTTTCCCACTCCGGCGCCCGGGAGAAAGCCTTGGCGGACATCAATAGAGCGATTGAAGTGACTGCGACAATTTCCAAGAACGAATGGAAGTACGTGGCTGATCTGATCTTGGATCTGCAGCCAGACCTCCCTGCAGTGAACTGCGTCATCGATGAGATCAACCAGGTGGTCTTGAATATGATCGTGAACTCCGCCCAGGCGATTGCTCAGGCCTGCAGCGATCAGGGAACCGACGGCGATCCCGGGAAAGGCCGGATCACCATTAAGACCAGAAGCAACGGGGACGTTGCGCAGATCGTCATCAGCGACACAGGGATCGGTATCCCCCAGTCGATTATGCACCGCATATTCGACCCCTTTTTCACCACCAAAGAGGTTGGTAAAGGCACCGGCCAGGGACTGGCCATCACTCACGATATTATTGTCAATAAGCACAGGGGGAGCATCCAGGTGGAATCGGAAGTGGGAGTTGGTACAACTTTTACCATCCAACTGCCCCTTGATAATAGCCTGAATCAAGAGCAATAAGGGGGATTGCCATGAAAATCAGCGTCCTTTTTGTCGATGATGATCCCGATATCATCAGGGGATTGAAGCGGATACTGCGAAACAAACAGGAATGGGAGACTTTTTTTGCGGAAGGCGGCGCCGAGGCGCTCGGTATCCTGGCAGAGAATGATATTGGTGTTGTGGTGTTGGATATACGCATGCCGGGCATGGATGGGTTGGAACTGCTAAAAGCGGTTCAGGAGCATCATCCTCACACTATCCGCATGGTGCTTTCCGGTTCTACGGAACAAGAGGTAATGCTCCGATCGGCCAAGCTGGCACATCAATTTTTTGCCAAGCCCTGTGACGCTGACGTGTTGATCAAGTCCATAGAGCATGCCTGGCTGCTCCGCGATCTGATCGACAACAAGAGGCTGAGGGATCTGATCACGGGGATAACAGCCTTGCCAAGCCTGCCGAGCGCCTATGTGCAGCTCATGGAGTATATCCGGAACCCTGACGCCTCGATCAGGCAGATCAGCGATATTATCGCCGGAGATATGACAATGACGGCAAAAGTTCTACAACTGGTGAACTCCGCCTTTTTCAGTCTACCCCAGAAGGTGATCGATCCTTCACGGGCAGTGGCTCTGCTGGGAATAGAGAACTTGAAACCACTCCTGCTCTACGTCCATATATTTTCCATGTTCGATGATTCCAAAGAAGTCAGTCCTTACGTCGCTGATTTATGGAAGCATAGTATCATGGTTGGCCGCCTGGCAAGGGAGATCGCTGTTATGGAATCCAGCGTCCGGGCAACCATAGAGAACGCTCTGACCGCAGGGATACTGCATGACATCGGCAAGCTGGTCCTGCTGCACGCTACAAGACAAAAAACGGGTGTTGACTACGTTTCCATTGCAGATGAGCAAGATCTCTTGGGCGCCTCTCACCCGGCGGTGGGAGCATACCTGCTGGGTCTATGGGCAATTCCAGCCCCCGTCGTGGAGGTGGTCGCCCTTCACCATCGCCCATCCGAGTCAGGAGATGATGGATTCACCGCATTGACAGCGGTTCACGTGGCGGATGCCCTGGTATCCAATGATTCTCCAGGCAGCAGCGTGATTCCCGGCCTGGACTATAACTACCTGGAGGCCATCAATAAAACAGACAGGTTGCCGCAGTGGATTGAGTGTTACCACAGGGTGGAAGAGAGAGAGCCTTCGTCATGAACAAAAAAGTGCTGTTAGTGGATGATGACAGGAATATTCTCGACGGTTACCGGAGGGTTTTGCGCGGCTCCTTTGATCTGGTCACCTGCGATAGCGGCGCCGAGGGGCTGGATGCCATAACAGCGTACGGGCCTTTCGCTGTGGTGGTGTCTGATTATCGGATGCCCGGGATGAATGGAGTCCAGTTTCTCTCCAGGGTCCGGCAGGTTGCCCCTGATACCGTCCGGATCATGTTGACAGGCCAGGCTGACATGCAGGCTGCCATCGATGCCATCAATGACGGCGCCATCTTCCGCTTTCTCAGCAAACCCTGTTCCACCGAGCTTTTTACAAGAACCTTGAATGACGGGGCAGAACAGTTCCGGCTGATTACAGCGGAACGCGAACTCCTGGATAAAACATTGAAGGGAGCGATCGGACTGCTTGCCGATCTCCTGGCAGTTACAAACCCTGTCGCTTTCAGCAAGTCGTCGCGCATGTTGGCCCTGGCAAGGAGAATCGCCTCCCGCTTGAAGATGGAACTGTGGGAGATAGAAATTGGCGCCATGCTTTCCCAAATAGGATGCATCACTGTTCCCGCTGCAATTTTAGAAAAGAAATACCGGAGTGAATCTCTTTCAGAAGAAGAGATGAATTCTTTCTTAGCGCACGCCCAGACAGGCAAGTATTTATTGATCAGCATTCCCCGCTTGGAAGGAATAGCAGAGGCGATCGGTTATCAGTTCAAACAATTCGACGGCGGGGGAATACCGAAGGGTAACCTGGGCGGAAAAGAGATACCCGTTCTGGCGCGCCTTCTCAAGGTCATCTTTGACTATGATGAATTGCTGCAATCAGGAAGAACGCCGGAAAGAAGCCTTGAAATATTACAGAGCCGCCAGGGATACTATGATCCCGATATTCTGGCCACCATCGAATCAGAGATACTGGACTTGAAGGAGGGCTACATTATCAGATCCGTGAGCCTGCAGGAACTGGCGCCAGGAATGATCCTGGAAGAAAATATCACAGACAAGAGAGGACTTGTATTGATTACCAGGGGCCACGAGATCACTGACGTATTAAAAATGAGGCTCATGCAATTTGATAATATTACGGAACCGATCAGGATGTTAGTTCCGGTTGCTTTACATTTACCCGGCGGTATTTGATTACGCAGATGACGGAATCTCCATCGAATTTCCGGATCTGCCGGGGTGCCTACCCTGTGCGAACACAACGGAAGAGGCCGTCCACAACGCCAAGGAGTCCGCAGATCCACCTGCTACTTTTGGTCAAACTCACGCTCCACTGTGCCCCTCCCTCGTCTAATTATATCATCATTTTAGGCGCCGGAGACTCCCGCCTCCGCCGCAATGGTCATCCGCAGGGCCATTCAGCAGGTCAGGAACACCCTGATCGATCCGGTATTACCCGTTGGCTAACTCCGCCAGGCGCTTGTTGGCGTTGTTCTTGTAGACGCCCCCATGATAGCAGACCACCGTTTCGATGTCGTACTGCGTGAGCTTTTTCAACGATTTCAAGGCCATGTCCATGTCGTATGTTGCCTGCGGGTTCGGTCCGAGCAACTCGCCGTCTGCAGCGACTAAGGCGTCACCGAAAGCCCCCACTGAAGCCAAGAACTCGTTGAACACGCTGAACGTCCTGCCTATGGCCATGAAAATACTCCCGGTGACCCGCAGCAGTTGTCTTCTGAATCTATTGCCAACCGTCAGTTGTTTCCTGATCTTCGATACCACTATTTTACCGGTTTCTGACGGCTTTATAAAGAGTATCGGGTTTCAATGCTGTTAGAAATAATATTTAAAAAGGCTCTTTTATAGGGCTTTTCCTCCCTATCTTTTCTAAATATCACTACGATATGCTCCGGTTCGAAATAATGAGCAAGCGGTATAAACTCCAGTTTCCTGTCCTTGAATTTGGGTAAACAATCCCTGTCTACGGTCGCATATGATACGCCCAGTCCCATTTCTACATAAAGGGAACTCAACTCAACATTTGAAGACTCCATGATTACCCGGAAATGGATGTTCTGTGCCCTGAACAACGCTTCCAATTTGTTACGGCTTGAGTATGCATTGCTTTTGGGAGGTAAGATCAGAGGATATTCGGCGATCTCTTCAACGGTAACGTGTTTTGCCCGGGTCAATGGGTGCCCCTTTGGCGTCAATAAGACCGACTCCACCTGCTTCCATTGAATCTTACTAAAGTTGTTGGAAACTAACGATTCCAGTGTTATTCCGAAGTCAACGTCTCCATTTTTCACAAGTTCGATTATATTGGCGTGCGAACGGTCAAACAGGGACAATTCCACCAGGGGAAACCGTTGGGTATACAGCTCTAACACTTCCGGTAAAAGGTTGTAAAGTGTCGTGTAGGGGGCGGCTATCCTCAGCCGTCCTTTTTGAATGCCCTTCAGTTCATTTAAGTCTTCTACCAGGCCTTCATATTTCGTCAGGACGGTTTCCGAAAAAACCAAGAGCCTTTCACCTGCTGGTGTCAGGAGCAGCTTGCGCTTGCCTATCCTTTCGAACAACTGGCACCCCAGTTCTTCCTCGAGGGATTTGATCTGCTGGGTCAGCGCAGGCTGCGTCCGAAACACGGCCTCGGAAGCTTTGGTAAAGCTTCCCAACTTGGCTACGTTGTAAAAACCGGAGATTTGATGCCATTCCACCCGAATGACCTCCTCATATATAAGTGACATTTATTAATTATTATTATATATATCAATTAGTATTATGAAAACCTCCATGCTAAATTAGATTTAACCAATTTCAAAGGAGGCGCATAATCATGAGGGATTCTTTACAACCCGGCCTGACTTTCGAGTTTCAGTTCGAGGTTCCGGAAAACAGGACCGTGCCCTTTCTCTTACCCGAATCACCTGAATTTAAGGCCATGCCCAAGGTACTGGCCACGGGGTACATGGTCGGCCTGATCGAATGGACCTGCATTCAAGCCATCAACCCCCACCTCGACTGGCCGACCGAGCAGACTGTGGGCACAGATGTCAAGCTGAGCCACGTGGCTGCTACTCCGCCCGGATTGACAGTTACCGTAAAAACGAAGCTGGAAAAGGTTGATGGGAGAAAGCTCGTTTTTTCGATCGTTGCCGATGACGGTGTTGAGAAGATTTCTGAGGGCATTCATGAGAGGTTCGTCATTGACGCCGCGAAATTCATCGCAAAGGCTGAGGCCAAGGCGGCTCGTGCCCATCAAAAAGGCGGCAGTTAACGAGGGTACGCGGCTAATATGGCTGACCGCTATAGCATCCACCGTGGCATGCCAGTTAGGCTCAAGATCGACAAAGTCTTCGGCCTATCCGAGCTCGAACCTGCTACCTGAGTACTTTCTTGTGCTATTAGTACAATGAGATTGTATTGCGATATAATTGGATGGTAGCACCCGCTGGCTTGTACGCTTCGGAATTACAAGCACGAATCGACATCGGTTCAAGGCTGGTCTGATATGGACGATTTCTTAGCGCCTGCCGTGGAAAGCAACCCCACGAACAAACCGTGGCCAGGGCGAAGCGGCGGGAAAACAGGTGCATTGCAACGCCGGCTCAAGGACTTCCGGCAGGGCGTTGTCGCCTCTACTCCGATCGTGGTCGGCTATCTGCCGATCGGCATCGCCTACGGGATACTGGCCAGGCAAGCCGGGTTCAGCCTGTTCCAGGCGGTATCCCTGTCCCTCTTCGTCTATGCCGGAGCAGCCCAGTTCATCGCTGTCAGCATGATTGCCGCAGGCGCCAACCCCTTCAGCATCATCGCCACCATCGGGCTGGTCAATCTGAGGCACGTGCTGTACAGCGCTTCGGTGGCGCCGTTTCTCCAGAAAATAGGCATCAGCCGCCTGCTTGTCCTGGCCTTCGGTCTCACCGATGAGGCCTTTTCGGTAGAGTCGGTGGTGCTGGCTCAGGGGGCGAAAACCCCCTCCTATATCTTCGGACTGCAACTGGCGCCTTATCTGTCCTGGAATGCCGGGTCCCTGCTGGGCGGCCTGCTCGGTGGATGGCTGAGCGGCATCCAGGCGCTGGGGCTGGACTTTGCCTTGCCGGCGATGTTTATCGCCTTGCTGATCCCCATGATCAAGAATCGGGAGACGGTGATTACCGCCATTGTCTCGGGTTTCTTGTCACTTGTCCTCAGTCTCTTCCTCAAGGGGAGTTGGAACATAATCCTGGCGACGCTCTTTGCTGCCACACTTGGAATGGGGTTGAGCAAATGGAGACCTTCTTCTGGGTTGTAATCGGGATGCTGGCCGTCACCTACCTGGCGCGGCTGATCCCCATGCTGGTATTGTCCCGGGTGGAGATCCCCGAAGGCTTCCGTCGCTGGCTGCAGTTCGTTCCGGTCGCCGTTCTCTCCGCCCTTCTCGTGCCGAACGTTCTGCTGCAGAATGGGGGCCTGGCCCTGCGGCTCGATAATACCTTCCTGCTGGCAGCAGTACCGACCCTGATCGTAGCGGCCAGATTCAAGAACATCTTCCTCACCGTTCTCTGCGGGATCATCTGCCTGAT
>JBEKFU010000085.1:0-7198 GCA_050013155.1 Thermacetogeniaceae bacterium
TAGCCGCTCTTACCTGTGTGCCCGTTTTCCCGGTGTGCCGGCGGGCTTTCAGCCAAGGCGGAGCCTTGAACCGGCGTTCAGGCCGGGCGTTAGCCCGGATACGGGCGCCCACCGCTTCATGTACTCCGCATTCTTCAGGCCGGGCTGTAAGCCCGGATGCGGAGGAAGCGGGGGCATTAGAGCCGGGTGCCCTCTGGGCGCGCCATCGGTGAACTGCAGTGCGTCTATAACCGGAAGGTATCCAAATATGGGGCCCCTTTCCCTGATCAGGGCGGGGGTTCCTCTGATCGGGGAGGATTACTTTGGAACCGCATGCGGACGGCATCAACGTGGAACGCCTGACCAGGGAGTTTATCAGACTAGCGGAGATTGCCTCGCCATCCTTTCGGGAGAGGCAGATAGCGGATTACCTCAAGCACCGCCTGGCCGGGTTTGGTCTGGATGTCGCGGAGGACGATACGGGGGGCCGGATCGGCGGCGACGCCGGGAATATCTATGCCTGCCTGCCCGGGGACAAGAACAGGGCGGCGCTTTTCCTCTGCGCCCACATGGATATGGTCAACCCGGCCAACGGGGTGAAAGTGATGTTCCAAGACGGCGTTTTTCGCAGCGAGGGGAGCACCGTGCTGGGGGGAGACGACAAGGCCGGCATTGCGGCGATCATCGAGGTGCTGGAGATGCTGCGCCAGCAGCCGGCGCCACACGGCGACCTGGAGATACTCTTCACGGTGGGAGAGGAGCAGGGCCTGCTGGGAAGCAAGCACTTCGACTGCAGCAGGCTGAAGTCGCAGTTCGGGTATGTGTTGGACAGCAGTGGTGATCCAGGTACCATGATTACAGCCGCCCCCGCCCAGAATAAACTGGATATCACTATCAAAGGCCGCGCTGCCCACGCCGGTATCGAGCCGGAGCGGGGGATCAACGCCATCCAGGTGGCCGGCCAGGCTCTGGCCCGGCTGCCGCTGGGCCGCATCGACGCCGAAACCACCTCCAACATGGGCGTTATCCAGGGCGGCAAGGCAACCAATATCATACCTGATTCCTGCTTTATCCAGGGAGAGGTGCGGAGCCTCGACCGGGCGAAGATGGACTCCCTGACATCCCGAATCGTTTCCGAGTTTACCGGGGTAGCGGAGGCGGCAGGGGCCGGGAGCGAGGTCCGGGTGATCTTTCAGTACCCGGAATTCCGCCTGGATCAAGACCTTCCGGTTTTCCGGATCGCTGTCGGGGCTGCCGGCAAGGTCGGGCTGAAAGTCGGTTTCGAGACCAGCGGCGGCGGCAGCGACGCCAACATCATCAATGCCACAGGGAGGACGGCCGCCAACCTGGGGATCGGGATGCGGCAGGTGCATACTACGGATGAATTTCTCCGCCTGAGCGACCTGGTGGCTGATGCCCGTTGGCTCTGGGAGATTGTGAAGCAGAGCGGGGAATGATCGCCTGGCGCAGGGGCAAGGTGTTGCGGTTGATCCGGGACGAGCCGGACTTGCAGGAGATCGAGGTCTCGTTTCAAAGCATCTGAAAAAAGGGGAGAATGGGATGAACACGAAGACCGATGCCAAACTAGAGGAAAAGACCATCAGCACCGAACGGGTTTTTGAGGGCAAGATAATCAGGCTGCGGGTTGATACGGTCGCCCTCCCGAACGGGTCAACCACCACCCGCGAGGTGATCGAACACCCGGGTGCCGTTGCGGTGATCGCTCTGACCGAGCAGGGCGAACTGCTCATGGTACGCCAGTATCGGCACGCCACCGGAGAGATCCTGTTGGAGATCCCTGCCGGGAAGAGAGACCCGGGGGAGGACCCTCTCTCCTGCGCCCGCCGGGAATTGGAAGAGGAGACCGGGTGCCGGGCGCGGCAGTGGAAGACGCTCTTTTCTTATTTCAGCACTCCGGGCTTCAGTGACGAGTTGCTCTACATCATCATGGCCACCGGGCTGGAGCAGGGGGTTGCCCATACCGACGATGAAGAGTTTATCGAGGTGGTGACAGTTCCTGTTGCCGAAGCGCTTCGCATGGTCTACCAGGGGGATATCAGAGACGCGAAGTCCATTATTGGTATTCTCGTCCTGAGCCGCATGCAGCAGGGCTGCACAGATTTTTAATTCAAACGCCTTTGACGCCGCTTGAAGCAAGGATCATCGCCGCCGTCCCTGACTCACTTCACCCTCCGATGCAAATATGTACTTGCTTTCCTGAAGTTGGCATAAACTCTCACAGGAGGATTACTCGAGGTTCGAGGCTCGAGGTTCGAGGTTCGAGATTCGAGATTCGAGGTTCGAAGAGGAAAAGATCGAACAGCGAATTTCGAAGAAAATTGCAATTGAATTGCGCAGCAATAGCAATTTCCCCGAATCGAACATCGAACCTCCAATATTGAAAATGGCCTCCGGGTGAGAGACATGATGCAGTCTGTACCGCGCCTCAGGCTGAGCCAACAGAGAGAATTGCTCGTCCCCACCGCCTGCATTGCCGGAGCTTTTATCCTGGGTCTGATCGCGGGGGCTTCGGTTCTCCATGCCCTGAGCCCGGCCCAGTTGGATGAATTGCGGCAGTACCTGGACAGCTTCTTGAACAATGTGGGCGCCCTGGCGCAGAATGGCCAGTTTCCGGCCCTCAAGGCCTGGAGGGAGATCCTCAAGGGGCAGTTGTATTCGCTGGGGATCCTCTGGCTGCTGGGCCTGACTGTGGTGGGCGCCCCCCTGGTGATCCTGCTGGTTGGCGCCAGGGGATTTATATTGGGCTTTACAGTCGGCTTTCTGGTCCAGGATAAAGCTGGCCAGGGTTTGCTGCTGGCCCTGGTGGCGGTGCTTCCCCAGAACCTGTTCTATGTACCGGGCCTGCTCGGGGCAGGAACCCTGGCCCTCTATTTCACGATGTCTCTTTTTAAAAGCTCCCGGGAGACCCCGGTGTTTACGAGAATCCTTTTTTATACCCTGCTTTATGCGGCTCTGACGCTCCTTGTCCTGGCCGGAACCTGGATTGAAGCCTACCTCGTGCCGGGCATCATGCGTTTGGCGATGCTTCTGTAGCTGCTGCCGGAGGCGGCGTGGGAGTCTGATCTGAAAATCGATGCGTCATCTGCGGTAAACTCCAAAGGAAGCCCAAGGACCGTCCCCCTGCTTCCTTGTTCTAAGTTGCAGTTGGACATGCATATATTCAAACGAAGCGATAGGACATGCCGTATTATTTAACCCTGTTGAGAATGTCTGGAGGGGTGTAAATGCTTTTGATCACGGTCACCAACTGGAGGCATAAAGCGGGGGTTGTCATCCGGCTGCTGCTGTTTTTATTGTTGATCTGGATGATCACCCCACAGTTTTTCAACTTTATATCAGGGCACATTGCCAGTTTCAAAAATCGTCTTATCCAAAGCCAGCCTCCGGAGATGAGGGTTGAGCAGCCGCTCGAGCCAAAACCGGGTCCGGAGCAGGGCGACCGGTTTCTGAAGTGGCTGCAGGGGTACTATTCCGGCAATAATAAACAGGTCCCGCCTGATTCCGATTAGATCCGGTTCCGGGTAGATTTGCATCCAAAGCCTTCGGGGCTTTCTCGAGCGGGTGGCGCAAAAAAATATTGACCGGTTCAAACCGGGAAAAAGAGGAATTTTTTTTTGCGTGTGGAAGTTAATTATGTCAAGAGGAAAATAATGGGGGTAGATTGATCTGGTGGCCCAGTTACGAGAAGAGATGCTCAGAGAGTTTTTAAACTACCTCCGGGTGGTCAGGGGTATGGCGCACAACACGGTGCAGTCATACCGGTATGACCTGACGCACTTTGCCGGGCACCTGGCTGCGGAGCAGGTATCCTTTGAAGAAGTGTCTCAGACCACTATTATGGATTATTTCAGCAGGCTGCGAGAGCAGGGGCACACTGCCAGGACGATGTCCCGCTACCTGGCGGCGATCCGCTGCTTCTACCGGTACCTGTTGCAAGAGCACGTGATCCTGGTTGACCCGACCTCCAACCTGGAGTCCCCGAAGCAGGAAAAGCACCTGCCGCGCGTTCTTAGCGTAAAGGAGGTCGACCTGCTCCTGGCGCAGCCAAAGAGTGGCACGATCGCCGGGCTGAGGGACCGGGCGATGCTCGAGCTCATGTACGCCACCGGCATGCGGGTCTCGGAACTGATCGGGCTGAATACCGACCACCTCAACCTGGACCGCGGCTTTGTCCGCTGCCTGGGGAAAGGTTCCAAGGAGCGGATCATTCCGGTCGGGGAGATCGCCGTCCAATGCAACCGGGAATACCTGAACAGGGGC
The DNA here is from genome assembly GCA_050013155.1 of Thermacetogeniaceae bacterium. Taxonomy (GTDB): domain Bacteria; phylum Bacillota; class DSM-12270; order Thermacetogeniales; family Thermacetogeniaceae; genus Palsa-1188. Next base: position 4,261 of record JBEKFU010000085.1, read on the forward strand.
TGGGTCAAGCTAAGAAAAAATACCTGGGAGAAGGCCATCTACCTGAATTTGCACGGCAAACGGCTGACGCGCCAGGGGTTTTGGAAGATCCTCAAGGAGTACGCCAAGAGGGGCGGCATCCAGAAGGAGATCACTCCCCACGTGCTGCGCCACTCCTTTGCCACCCACCTTTTGGAAAACGGGGCGGATCTCCGGGTCGTCCAGGAGTTGCTGGGACACGCAGATGTTACTACCACTCAAATCTATACCCATCTCAGCCAGAGAAAGTTGAGGGAGGTCTATGAACGAGCTCATCCCCGGGCATAAGGATCAAGGCGGGCTGAGGCGCGCCCTGATCCTGGTCATGGACGGCATGGGCGTCGGGGAGGCGCCTGATGCCGCGGCCTACGGCGATATAGGCTCATGCACCCTGGGGCACTTGGCGGAGGCGGTGGGAGGCCTGGATCTCCCCCACCTCGGCCTGCTCGGCCTCGGCAACATCATTCCTGTCAGGGGCGTGCCGCCGGTGGCCGAACCGCAGGCTGCCTGCGGAAAGATGCAGATGCGTGCTGCCGGCAAGGATACCACCAGCGGCCACTGGGAGATGACGGGGGTCACCCTGGTCAATCCGTTCCCTGTCTACCCGCATGGTTTCCCACCCGAGGTGATCGAGGCCTTCCAGGAACGCACCGGCAGGAAGGCGCTCGGCAACAAGGCCGCTTCAGGCACTGAGATCATCGAGGAGTTGGGCAGAGAGCACATGCAGACCGGGGCGCCCATCGTTTATACTTCTGCCGACAGCGTGTTCCAGGTAGCCGCCCACGAGGAGATCATCCCGGTGCCGGAACTTTACCGGATCTGTGAGATCGCCCGCCAGATCCTCACCGGGGAGCATGCGGTGGGGCGGGTGATCGCCCGGCCGTTCATCGGCACGCCCGGCCACTTCCAGCGCACCCCCCGGCGCCACGACATCTCGCTGCCGCCTCCGGCGCCCACCCTGCTGGACCGCCTGAATGATGCCGGTTACCAGGTGGCCGGGGTGGGGAAGGTCTATGATGTCTTCGCCGGGCACGGCGTCAACCGGTCGATTCCCGCCAGCGGCAACCCGGACATCGCCATCAAGGCCCTGCGCGCCTTTCAGGACCTGGACAGGGGACTGGTCTTCGCCACCCTGGTCGATTTCGACATGCTTTACGGCCACCGCAACGACCCCGCCGGGTACGCCGGCGCCCTCAAGGAGTTTGACGGCTTTTTGCCGGAGATCCTGGGGTCGCTGGAGGCGGGCGATATACTGGCGATCACCGCCGATCACGGCAACGACCCCACCACGCCCAGTACCGACCACTCCCGGGAGTACGTGCCCCTGCTGCTGGCAGGGCCGCAGGTCAGGCCGGCGCCTGTCGGAACACGCAGCACCATGGCCGACCTGGGCGCCACCCTGGCATCCCTGTTCGGGGTGCAGTTGGGCGACGGAACGCCGATACCGGGAATAATGAGTAATGAGTAATGAGTAATGAGTAATGAGCGAAATCTTTGAATGCCGAATAGTTAGACGACAGAGTTTCAGTGAGAAGAAAAGAAGGAGTGACGTAAAAATGAGCAATTCTCAGCACTCAGCACTCAGCACTCATCACTCATCACTGGAGCGATAGCGATGCATGCCCTGGACCTGATCATCAAGAAACGGGACGGCCATCGCCTGTCGCCCGAAGAGATCGCCTTCATGGTCGATGGCTACACCAGGGGGTCGATCCCCGATTACCAGATGGCGTCCTTCCTGATGGCGGTGTTTTTTGAGGGATTGAACTTCAAGGAGACCGTGGCCCTGACCAGGGCCTGCATCAACACCGGCGACGTGGTCGACCTGTCCTCTTTCCCGGGGATCAAGGTGGACAAGCACAGCACCGGGGGCGTCGGCGACAAGACCACCCTGGTGCTGGTCCCGCTGGTGGCCTCGGCCGGTGTCACCGTGGTGAAGATGTCAGGCCGGGCGCTCGGCTTTACCGGCGGCACCCTGGACAAGCTGGAGAGCATCCCCGGTTTTCGTGTCGATCTGCCGGTATCGGACCTGAAGTCGGTGGCGTGCCGCACCGGGGCCGTCCTGGCCGGACAGACCGGCGACCTGGTGCCGGCGGATAAGAAGATCTACGCCCTGCGGGATGTCACCGGCACCGTGGAGTGCCTGCCGCTGATCGCCGCCAGTATCATGTCCAAGAAGATCGCCGGCGGGGCGGACCGGATCGTGCTGGATGTCAAGGTGGGCCCGGGAGGTTTCATGCCGGACCTGGATGGCGCCAGGGCGCTGGCGGAAATGATGGTGGCCCTGGGACGGGAATTTGGCCGAGGCGCCGTGGCTGTCCTCAGCAGCATGCAGCAACCCCTGGGGTTGGCGATCGGCAACGCCCTGGAGATGCGCGAGGCCCTGTTGACCCTGTCCGGAAAGGGGCCTGCCGACCTCACAGAGCTCTGCCTGCAGTTGGGCGCCCAGATGCTCATTGCCGGCGGGGTGGTTGCCGACGCTGCATCAGGTTACGACCTGCTGGCCGGAAAGCTGCAGCAGGGAGCGGGGTTGGCCAAGATGAGGGAGATCGTCGCCGCCCAGGGAGGCCTGGCGTCGGTGGTCGATAATCCCGATCTGCTTCCCCTGTCCGCGGCCATGGTAGTGGTAAGGTCTGCCAGCAGGGGATATGTTCAAGCCATCAAAGCCAATGAACTGGGATGGGCGTCCCTGCTGCTGGGTGCCGGGCGGATGCAAAAGGAAGACCAGGTGGACCCGGCCGTGGGCATCACCCTGAGCAAGAAGCTGGGAGACCGGGTGGCGCCGGGGGAGGCCCTGGCGGTCCTGTACGTGAACCGGAAAAACAATCTCCAAGAAGCTGAAAGACGCGCTGCCGGGGCTTTTACGATCGGAGAGACCCCTCCTGAGATTCCTCCCCTGATCTACGAGATCATCTCCTGA
>JBEKFU010000086.1:0-7726 GCA_050013155.1 Thermacetogeniaceae bacterium
GGGGGCCTGGCCCTGCGGCTCGATAATACCTTCCTGCTGGCAGCAGTACCGACCCTGATCGTAGCGGCCAGATTCAAGAACATCTTCCTCACCGTTCTCTGCGGGATCATCTGCCTGATGATCATCAGATTTGCCTTCGGAATGCTTTGATAGAAGAGTTATTTCACGGCCGCCAGGTCTGCAGCGCCCGGAAACCGGATTGCCCCTCCTGTGCCCTGAACGATCTCTGCGCCTACAAGCAAAACCCCGCATGATCGCTAAACACCAGTTGTTTCCTGATTTACGACAGAAATAGGCCGTCAATGAACCTGCAACTAACCAGGCGTGCTGAAAGAGACCTCGAACTGCTCAGTCAAGAAGAGATTGTAAGATAAATGAGCAGCATCATCTTCAAGTGAAATTGCTCGACAGGCTGGTTATGATCTTCCGGTGATGATGCAGTGGGTGGCGCAGGAGATACAGGGGTCGTAATTGCGGACGGCCACCTCGCAGGCCCGGGCAATCTGGTCGTCCGGCTCGTGAGCGATCTGTGGCACCAGCTCTTTTAAATCCTGCTCGATGCGCGACAGGTTCTGGGTGGTGGGAGGGATGATGCGGGCCTCCTGGACGAAACCACGGTCGTCGATCCGGAACCGGTGATACAGGGTGCCGCGCGGCGCCTCGATCAGAGAGGCGGCGGCGCCGGCCCTGATGTCGTAGGATAGCGGATGGCGTGCACGATCTCCAGCAGCCGGGCGACGATGGAGTTGAAAGGATTGTAGTCGGGAACGCTGAGATTGAGCCGGCTGGCAGCACGGCGGGCTTCAGCGGAGAGTTGCTCGAAGTTGAGATTGACCCGCGCCAGCGGCCCCACCATGTAGTAGGCGCCGTTTTTCAGGCGGCAGTGCAGGGAATTGGAGTGGGGCACCTGGTACTCCTCGACGTAGCCGGTGAACTCCTCCGCCGACAGGGACAGGCCGTCGTTGGTGCACCAGCGCCCCTCGTCGAGGCCGTACTCTGCGGGGTGTGACAGCGCCCCAAACACCCGGCCGCCCACCCAGGCTGGCCGGGGCAGGTGAGCGACGAATTCCAGGGCGGCTTGGGCGTCTTCCTGCCGCGCCTTCAATTGAATGATCAGGTCGTCCAGCATGCTCCGGGGCGGCAGCTTGGTGAAGCCCCCGATAACGGCTGTGACCGGATGCACCTCCCTGGCCCCCAAAAAGGAGGTGATGTCATTGCCCAACTTCTTCAACCGCAGGCCGCGGTTGACTAGATCGCGGTGCTCACCGGCCATCTCGAAGATATTGTCATAGCCCAGGTAGTCCGGCAGGGCGAGGAAGAAGACGTGGATACCGTGACTGCCCAGGTACTGGCTGAGAATGAACACCTTGCGCAGCAACTGGACCTGCCGGCTGACCTCTACCCCCAGAATCTGCTCGATGGCCAGCAGCGTCCCCAATTGATAGGTGACCGGGCACAACCCGCAGATGCGGGCGATGATGTCGGCGATCTCCTCGCAGCGCCGCCCCCTGACGATCCCCTCAAAGAAGCGGGGCGGCTCGAAAATCGTCACCCTGGCGTCCAGCAACTGGCGCTGTTCGTCCAGGTCGAGCTCGATCCCCCCCCCGCCCTCGACCCGGGTCAGGTAATCAACCTTTAACTGGCTGGGGCACATGCCTCTCCGCCTCCTCCCGGAACGCCTTGGCATTGTTGACGATGTAGCTCAGCTTGCGGTTGATCTCTTCCTCGGTCAGCCCCAATTCCCGGCACAGATTGGCAAAGGAATTCAGGTTGGGGTCGGCGCTGGGGCCGAAGCAGCCGTAGCAGCCCCGGTCGAAGGACGGGCACAGCGCCCCGCAGCCGGTCCCGGTGACCACGCCCATGCAGGCCACCCCTTCTGCCACGATCAGGCAGATGTTCTCCTTCATCTTGCACTCCAGGCAGACGCTGCGGGTACTGACCTCGGGGGCCTTGCCCAGCAGGACGCTGACAATGTAATCCTGCAGGTGGCCCTGGTCGACCGGGCAGCCGTTCAGAAAGCCGTCCACCGGCACGTAGTCGGCGATGCCCTTGCAGGTGGGGAAACAGTGGACCAGGTCCGGCTGCGGGTAGACAGCCCGCTTCAGGTCTTCCAGGTCCAGGAAGTTGCGCAGCGCCTGGGGGCCGCCGTAGACGGCGCAGTTGCCGATGGCCACCAGGATCTTGGACTCCTGCCGCACCATGTTGATCCGCCGCACATCCTCCTCGCAACTGATGCCACCCTCGACGAAAGTCAGGTCGTATGGCCCCGGCCTGGTGGCGCTGCTGGCCATGGCGAAACAGGCAACCTCGACGTGATCGGCCAGGTCCAGGATCTCCGTCTCCATGTTCAGGAACGGCGTCTGGCACCCCGAACAGGAGGTGAACTTGAAAACGGCCATCTTCAGCTTATCCGCCTGAACAGTCACGGCATCACTTCCTTTTCAGATGTCTACGCCCAGCAATTCCTTGACCACGGCGAAGGAAAAGACGGGGCCGTCCTGGCAGACGTAGACGGCATCCACCTGGCAGCGCCCGCAGGTCTTCTGGCCGCACTCCATCCGCCGCTCCAGGGAGATGAAGATCTCCTCGGGCGGCCAGCCCCGTTTCGTCAATTCCCTGACCACGAACTTCATCATGACCTCCGGGCCGCAGACAAAGACCTGCCCCTGCCCCGGCAGGATCTCCATCTCCTTTATTAACGCGGGCGCCAGCCCGACCCGGTAGGGCCAAGCGGCGCCCCCGGCGATCTTGTCGACGGTCAGCATGAGCCTGGCGCCGTTCTGCTCCCAGGTCCTGAATTCGTCCCGAAAGGGCATGTCCTCCGGCGTGCGGGCGCCATACAGGATCTCCAGCCGGCCAGTCTTGTTGGCCAGCCTCCGGTAGACCACCGGGCGCAGCGGGGCCAGTCCCACGCCTCCGGCGATGACCGCCAGGTCGCGGCCCGCCCCGGCCTGCTGAAGCGGGCGGGTGCCCTCCTCCGCATCCAGGCCTTCGGCCTGGCCCGAAGAATGCGGAGTACATGGGCGCGGCGGCCAGCCGTTGCCGTAGGGGCCCCGGATGAAGAAGCGGTCCCCCACCTGCAGCCGGTCCAGGGCCTTGGTAACGTTGCCCACCCGCCTGACGGTGTGTTGCCAGGTTCCCCGCTCGATCGCCTCCAGCCCGTCCGGATCGGAACTCATGGAGATGGCCGCCTCGCCGATGCCGATCACCGAGACCATGTTGAACTGCCCCGGCCGGAACCGGAAACTGCCGCGGTCAGCCAGGCGCAGGTTATATGTTTTCACGTCGGAGGTCTCCTGCTTCAGCCCCACTATTTCCACCGGCTGCAGCCTGAATGGATTCCAGGCGGGATTTACGGCGCCCTCTATCTCTTTATCTGTTTTTACCATCAGGCATCACCCCTGATCGCCCGCCCGGTCTGGGCAATATCGATATTGGCCGGGCACCAGACGATGCAGCGCCCGCAGCCGACGCAGTGGAAGAAGCCGTACTGGCCGATCGAAAAGTTCAGCTTGTGCTGCATGAACTGGCGCAGGCGGTCGATCCGCTCCTCCCGAAAGTTGCCCCCGTGCACCGCCCCGAACTCCACCAGAAAGCACCAGGACCAGCGCCGCTTGCGCTTGGTCTCCCGCAGCGAAAAGTCGGTCTCGTCGAAGATGTCTGCACAGTAGCAGGTGGGGCAGACCGAGGTGCAGTTGGCGCAGCCGAAGCACTTGTCGGTGACCTCCCGCCAGTAGGGATGGTCGTGTCCGTCGTGCATCAGGCGGGGGAGATCCTCGGTATTCAGCGTGATCCGCGCCCCGGCGGCAGTCTCCTGCAACCGCCTCTTCTTTACCTGGTAGTCCTCATCCACCACCGCCTCTCCCCGCAGCCCCCGCGCCAATTCGCCGCCCCGGCTGCTCCCCACCTCCAGGAGAAAGCGCTCGCCCTCCTTCCCGTTGGAACTCCCCAGGTCGGTGATCAGCAGATCGTAGTCGTGGTCGAGCCCCGGCCCCGTCCCCATAGAGGAGCAGAAGCAGGTATCGCCCGACTCCACGCAGTTGAAGACCACCAGCGGCAGGTCGACCCGGCGCGCCCGGTAGTAGAGATCCCGGTACTCCCCGCCCAGAAAAACCTCGTCCAGGGCGAGCAGGGCGTGCACGTCGCAGGGACGGATGCCGAACACGGCATGGCGGGTCTGTTCGATGTCAGTGTGGAACTCCCCGGTTTGCCGGTTATAGGTGAACAGCGTTTCGAAAGGCGGGTACCACAGGTACTTCGGCGGCAGGGTGCCGCCGGTGCAGCGCAGGCTCAACTCGCCCGCATCGCCCAGCGGGCGGAAGATCCCGGCCCCTTTCTCGTTCACCGTGCCGTAGACAGTGTAGCCCCGCTCCTGGAGCCCCGTCACTATATCGTTGAAAGCCGTCCGCTCGACGACAGCATCCTCGCCGGCCAGACCCTGCATCACCTTGTGCGGCAACAACCTCACCGGCCTTCCGGAAGCATCTTCAAAACCTGATACCTGTCTGTATCCTGCCCCCGTCAGCCGGGCTTTATCACAGATGACTACCCGCTCTGGTATGAACATGATCAGCTCGTCACCCCCTTCCCGGCGTCCTGCCAGCGTTTAGAACCTACCAGCAACAAGCCATCCTGCCATAACTGCCGGTTTTGCCAGATGAGGGATAGTTGGATCTCTGTTTATGATAAAATAAAGGCATCTAGGCACCGATCCAGCGTAGCTGCGGGACTTTTATGGGAGGCGTGTCGATGAAACCGATTCTGGCCATACTATTATCGATCCTGCTGGGGACTTGCGGCCAACTAGCGCTCAAGTACGGTACCGGGCTGGCGGTAGCAAGAGAGGCGTCAACCGGTGTGCTGGCCCGCTACCTGGCCAACCCCTATATGTGGTTCGCATTATTCCTGTACGGCATCTCCACCGTCCTGTGGATCTACAGCCTGTCCAGGGTGGATCTTTCCTACGCCTACCCGATGGTGGCGCTAGGGTACGTCCTGGTCTGCGTCTTCTCGGTGCTGCTGTTCAAGGAGACCATGCCGATGCTGCGCATTGCCGGACTGGGCGTCATCATCATCGGTGTCATCATGATTGCCATATCAGCCTGAGCGGCTCACAGACCATCAACCGGAACTTATCAGACAGCGCGGTTCCTCGTTGGAATTCAACTGCTCCGCTCATATGCCATCAATCAGAGCGCGGGTAAAACATGCAAACAGTGACCGGCAACAGGTCTCAAAAGGTGGCAGATGCCAGCTTCATCCTGGGAGCGGCTGTGATCGTCTTTATCGCCGCCATATTGTTGATCTCCTCACTGTTGTTTACAGCCGGACACCCCCTATCGCCATACAGTTTCTGGCTGGCGCTGGCGGTGACCGTGATAGCGGCCTGGCTCATGTGCAGCCGCTATTTACCAGGCAGGAGATGGCTGGCCTTGATTGGCATCCTGGCGGTCCTGGCTGCCGTCTTCCTGCTCGGCATCTACGTCTCCGGCAAGATTTACGACCTGTCCTGGGACGGTCAGGCCTACCACCAGGAAGCGATTATTCAACTGGCCAACGGCTGGAACCCATTTCATGACCAGCCCCTGCCGATAGCGAGCGGCATCTGGATCAACCACTACGCCAAGGGTCCCTGGATCGCCTCCGCCTCGCTCTACATCCTGACCGGACACATCGAACAGGGCAAGGTCTTCAATATTCTCCTGATCGTCTCCTCCTTTTTTCTCTGCTTGTCGGCGCTGTCGGCCCACTACAGCCGCGGAGCGCCGGAACCGGTGCTTTTCTCGGCGCTGGCAGCGTGCAACCCGATCGCCATCCTGCAGTCGTCAACCTTTTACATCGACGGGCAGTTGTCATCGATGCTGATCATCATCCTGTCCCTGCTTTATCTGATCATCAAAAGCCCCGATGTATTTTTAGCGCTGGCGCTGATTCTCGGCGTGATCATCGCCGTCAACATCAAGTTTACGGCCCTGGCCTATATCCTGGCGCTGGGCCTGCCGGTCCTGCTGTACCTGCTGCTCGCAAAGAAGTGGCGGCCATTCAAGCTGATCGCCTCGTCGCTGGGCATCGGCCTGATCGCCGGCTTGTTGTTTGTCGGTTTCAACCCCTATGTGACCAACACCGTCAGTAACGGCAACCCCTTCTACCCCCTGGCCGGCCCCCACGCCGTGAACATCATGACAGCCAACAGCCCGGCGGATTTCCAAACCATGAACAGATTTGAAAAGCTGTTCGTATCAACCTTCGCCGAGACTGAGAATGCTTCCGGCCTGCGATCAGCCCATTGGAAATGGCCGTTTACGGTGAGCAGAGAAGAGCTGAAGGCTATCTGGCTGGATACCAGGATCGCCGGGTTCGGGCCGTTGTTCGGCGGGGCGGTCCTGTTGTCCCTGATCCTGCTGGCAACTGCCTGGCCGCTCGACAAGAAAAAAACCCTGGCCTACTCATGTATAGGGTTGTTGATCGTGTGTTCGGCGCTGGTCAACTCCGAGGCCTGGTGGGCGAGGTATGCCCCCCAGCTCTGGCTGTTGCCGGTGCTTTGCGCCATACTCGGCCTGGCACTAAACAGCAAGCCGCAGGGGATCCTGGGGCTTGCCATCGTCCTCGTTCTGAGCCTGAACCTGTACACGGTGTCAGCTTCCTATTTTGAACGGCAGTCCAAGGAGAACGTGATCCTCCAAGGCCAACTGGCGGAGATGAGGAGGGCGCATCTCGTGCTGGTCAGCTTCCGGTCCAAGTACTCCAACCGGGTGAGGCTGGCCGAGGCAGGCGTCCACTACCGGGAAGTTGGCAGGCTGAACGGTCCCGGTGTGCAAACCCTTAACTTCTCCGATACTAAATTTCTGGCCTATTCCATAGAGCCCACGGCTGGTCCGTGATAGTTCACGCAGGGGAAAATTGCGACTCCAATTGCGTAGCTTGCGGAGCAATAGCAATTTCCCCCAAATGTGGTATACTGGCAGTGTAGGGATCGGTACGCCGGGAGGTGTAAAGTGTGATAAGGCTGGGTGAAAGGGAGGCGGCCTGCACCTATGAGGATTACTGCAAGCTGCCCGAGGGTGCGCCGTACCAACTGATCGGGGGGCAACTGGTCATGACGCCTGCGCCGGGGACATACCACCAATTGATTTCTGGTAAATTAGAGCACCTGTTGATGAGTTTTAACGACGAAAAAAATGCGGGGGTAGTACTGGATGCTCCTGTAGACGTCTATCTCGGAGAGAGCGAGACATACCAGCCCGATATCGTGTTTATTGGCAGGGACCGGAAGGAAATCATCGAGCCGGGGCGAATCAACGGCAGCCCCGACCTGGTGGTAGAGATCCTGTCTCCGAGTACCGCTTACTACGACCTGCGCAAGAAGTTTAAGGTCTATGAAAAATCGGGCGTGAAAGAATATTGGATCGTTGACCCGGAGGAAAAATCGGTACAGGTCTTTATCCTGAGTAATGGCAGATTTGCCCTCGACCAGGAAGTGGGGATGGGCGCCGCCGCCCACTCGCGCCTCCTGAAGGGGTTTGCGGTTGACCTGGAGAGCATCTTTACGGTGTAGACCGTTTTGGCCCCCTCATCTGTCAATAGCCGGGGGTAAGCTTAATCGCGCCCCGGGGATGGAGAGCGCCGGTTTTCAGTGTGTGCCGGGCAGAAGAAACCGTTTCTTCCGTCTGGCAGCAGGCGGGTGGTCATCTGTCCACAGAGTGGGCAGACCGGTGTTTCCAGGCGG
>JBEKFU010000087.1:0-12749 GCA_050013155.1 Thermacetogeniaceae bacterium
GCCTGAACGCCGGCTCAAGGCTCCGCCTTGGCTGAAAGCCCGCCGGCACACCGGGAAAACGGGCACACAGGTAAGAGCGGCTACGTCACTGTATTAACTGGTTCTAAGCTTCAGTGGGGGAAAGCAATCCCCAACTGAAGCCAAGTACCAGTTGAACACTTCTCGCTTCTCGCATCATATAAAAAGCCCCCGTCATTCAAGGGACGGAGGCTTGTTGCAACCTGCGCGGTACCACCCTTCTTGGCCGCCTGGGCCCGCTTCGGGGTATCGATCTGTAACGGGAAATCCCGGCTACGCCTACCCAACTATTTTCAAGCCTTCAGCGCAGCAACTTCCAGGTGAACTTCAGAACCCGGGCACTGGCCTGCTCCCAGTCACGGCACGGCCTCCCTGCTAGAACCCCCCGGTTCCTACTCTCCTGTGCATCATTTTTTCTATCTTTATTTGCTTTCAATTCCAGGTCAATAACCGAAAACGTATCTGAACGGCGCTACGGTACTCCAGCAAATTAATCGACGATCAGGCCATAATCCCTCTTCTAATTTGAGATTTTTCCAAGCGCAGTTTGCTCTCCGTCGAGTCCAGGGTTCAAACAGGTTACTGGAGCATAAATCTACGGTACATGATAAAGGCGCAAAGAGAACCAGTGCGTTCAAAAATCAGCCAACACAGGCGAGCCGGCAGAGACACTTGCGTCACACACCTTTGCGGGACAGATTTAGAACTCCAGTCAGCATTATATCATAAGGCCATATGCCCTACAACACGCAATCCCTTTTTAGCGCATTCCACCTCTAACCCCGCACTTCATCAAAACGGCTTGTAACGGATGGCAACCTGCTCCGCCGCCTTGATGCCGTCCACCGCCGATGACATGATCCCGCCGGCATAGCCGGCCCCCTCTCCCACCGGGTAGAGGCCCCGGACACTGGCCACCAACTGCCCGTCCCGGTCGATCCGCACCGGGGAGGAGCTTCTGGTCTCCACCCCGGTCAGCAGCGCTTCAGGCATGGCGAAGCCCTGCACCCGGGAATCGAAAAAGGGGATGGCCTCCCTGATGGTGGCCGTCACATAAGGCGGCAGGCAGCCGTCCAACTCAGCAAAGGCCGTCCCCGGCCTGTAGCTGGGCGCCACCCGGCCAAAGCCGCGGCTCACCCGGCCGTCCAGGAAGTCCCCGAGCAACTGTACCGGCGCCCGGTAGCCACGCCCGCCGGCCGCGAAGGCCAGCCGCTCCCAGCGCCTCTGCCAATCGATGCCGGCCAGCGGGTGATCGCCGCCGTAATCATCCGGCGTCACCCCCACCAGCAGGGCGCTGTTGGCGTTCGAGCCATCCCTCAGGTAACTGCTCATGCCGTTGGTGACCACCCCGCCAGCCTCGGAGGCGGCGGCGATCACCTGGCCGCCCGGGCACATGCACAAGGTATAGGCGGAACGCCCGCCAGGCGCATGATAGGCAAGTTTGTAATCCGCAGGCCCCAGGCGGGGATGGCCGGCCTGGGGACCAAACTGGGCAGCATCGATAAGGCTCTGGGGATGCTCGATCCGTACCCCGACGGAGAAGGGCTTCTGACTGAGAGCGACACCATGCTCCATCAGCATGGCATAGGTGTCCCTGGCGCTGTGTCCGGTAGCCAGCAGCACCACCCGGGAGTCGATGCGCTCGGAACCGTTGACTATGACGCCCCGGACCTCGCCCCCGGTGAGCACCAGACCGGTGACCCGCGCCCTGAATCGCACGGCGCCGCCGTTGCTCACAATTGTTCCTCTGAGGTTCTTGACCACCGCCTGCAGGCGATCGGTGCCGATGTGGGGCTTGTTCAGGTAGAGGATCTGCTCCGGGGCGCCTGCCGCCACCAACTCCTCCAGCACCTTGCGGCACCTGGGATCGCGGATCAGGGTCGTCAGCTTGCCGTCCGAGAACGTCCCGGCCCCGCCCTCGCCGAACTGGACGTTGCTCTCACCGTCCAACTGGCCGCTGTTCCAGAAGGCAGACACCTGCCGCCTCCGGGATTCCACGTCCTCTCCCCGCTCCAGGAGCAGCGGCCGGTAGCCCAGTTGGGACAGCACCAGCCCGGCGAACAGACCGCCCGGACCCATGCCGACGATCACCGGCGGGTCCACCAGCGGCTCCGTCCCTGGCTGCACATAGTCATATGACTCGGGCACAAACCCGGCCACACCGGGGCGCCTCGTGGCGAGCACCCGGTTCTCGTGGCGCACCCGGGCGGCCACAGTATAGGCAATAGACACCCGCCCGCGCCAGCGGGCATCGACCGACTGGCGCAGCAACTCGTAGCCGATCAGGTCCCCATCCCTGATCCCCAGCAGCGAGACGATCTTCCGGCGCAGGTCAGACTCGTCCTCTTGCAGTTCCAGCCTGATCGGGGGCAACTTCAACACGCGCTTCCCCACCCTATCTTTCTACGAGTTCTTAGCTTTAGCGGGGCTTGCCTTTCCCCGCTAAAGCTTATCAGTAAAACTTGGCTTGCGCCGAGCCGACCGGGGCACCCGACCCAGAGGGTGCCCCGGTCGGGTGCCCCGCAAAGGCGGAAGCCTTAGTTGCACTGATCCAGGGGCTTAGCGTCACTTAGCTCCCGCTTCAGTGGGAGTCTAGTGACGGTTAGTCATCATGGTAATATAGATGCACTGCCGGCTGCAACAGAACCGTCCCTATACTTCCCCCGATGCCGCGCTGCTCCCGGCGATATAGCCGGAGGACCAGGCCCACTGGAGGTTATAGCCGCCACAGGCGCCGTCGATGTCCAGCACCTCGCCGCACAGATACAGCCCCGGCACCAGCTTGGACTCCATGGTGCGGGGTTCGACCCCGGCGGTGGACACACCCCCTGCGGTCACCTGGGCGCTCTGCCAGGACATCGTCCCCCGGACCGGCAGCTTCCAGTCGGTCAGGATGCCGGCGATCTTCTCCCGCTCCCCGCCAGGCAGGTTGGCCACCCGGCAGCGCATGTCGGCAACCCCGGCCTCCCTGAGCAGCACCGGGATCAGCCGCTTGGAGATCAGACCCACCAGGCCGATCTCCAGGGTTTTTCCGGGCATGTTTTGAAAGCGCTCGCTGAGCAGCCGGTCTGTCTCCTCCAGGGTCATGGTGTCAAACACCACCAGTCTCAGCCAGGGTCGCTCCCCTGCCTGGAGCAACTCCCCCGCCTTCCTGCTGACCTGCAGGATCGGGGGGCCGGATACCCCGTAGGACGTAAAGAGGACCTCGCCCCGGTCCCGGGCGACCATCCTGAAACCGCCCTGGTCCTGCTCCCGGAGGATCTCCGCCGTCCCGGTGAACTTCAGGCCCTCCACCTGCTTGAAGAAGCTGCCTTCCAACTTTAACTGCACCAGAGCGGGAAAGGGATCGACGACAGTATGCCCCAACTGCCGGGCCAGCTCGAAACCACTGCCGTCAGAGCCTGTGGCAGGCATGGCTTTGCCGCCGGCAGCCAGGACCACCCGGTCGCCGCTAACGGTGGCGCCGTCATCCAACTGCAGGCGAAATACGCCGGTGACACGCCGGATCTCCCGTACCAGGGCACCGCACCGGACGGTCACCCCCAGGTCCTCCAGTTCGTAGCGGAGCACGTCCAGGACGCTGGATGCCTGATCAGACATGGGGAAGACCTTGCCGCAGTCCTCCACCTTGTGGTCGATCCCCAGTTGCCGGAAAAAGGCGATCGTTTCCGCCACTCCGAACTGGGACAGGGCGCTGTAGACAAACTTGGGGTTGGTGCCGTGGTAGTGGCGCACATCGGCATGGAGATTGGTAAAATTGCAGCGCCCGTTCCCGGTCGCCAGAAGCTTCTTCCCGATGCGCGGGTTCCGCTCCAGCAGTGTGACCTCTGCCCCGCCCCGCCTGGCGGCGATGGCGGCGACCATGCCCGAGGCCCCGCCGCCGACGATGATTACCTGTTGCCCGTTCTTCTGCCGCATCCTGTTCACCTATGCAATAATGCATTATCGTGCCGTTCTTATAGTGCCCACTGAGCTGATAAAGTTGCCGGCCAGCCGGGTTCCATCCCATCCGGCACTAATTTCATCACGGTAGTTTCAATCATCATGGGGCTCCGACAAAGGAGCTTCCAAATATCTTCAGCGCCGGGCTGCACCAACCACCAGGGTGGCACCATACCTGCCGTACCGGCGGTACCTGGCGCCAGGGAACCTGGCGCAGTAACAATGTGAGCAAAGTGAACTTTGCGGGCGCCGTTCCGCGCCGGGTGCCCCGCCTAGCTCTCCAGTCGCTGCCTCCGGACCTCGTAGATGAGCAGGGCGGCAGCCACCGCCGCGTTCAGCGATTCCACCTCCGGCCGCAGCGGTATACTCACCGCCTGGTCAGCCAAGTCGGCCAGACTGCGGCTGATGCCATGGGCCTCGTTGCCGATCAGGAGCACCAACCGGGGGTGCTTCAGGTTCGCCTGGAAATAGCTCTGGCCGGCGTGGGGAACGGCGGCCACCACCTGCATGCCCTCAGCCTTCAACTCCGGCAGCAGCAGGGTCAGGTCAACTCCGGCAAAGGCCGGCAGGCGAAAGACGGACCCCATGGTCGCTCGCAGCACCTTGGGATTGTAGAGGTCGACGGTACCCTGGCCGAGCCACACCCCATCCACCCCGGCCCCGTCGCCGGTACGCAGGATGGTGCCCAGATTACCCGGGTCCTGCAGCCCGTCCAGGGCCAACAAAAGACTGGAGGACCGCTGAAGCAGGTCTGACTGCCGCCAGGCCGGTTGTGGCGCCACCGCCAGAACCCCCTGAGGAGCCTCGGTAGCGGTCAGATCCTCGTAGAGGCGCTCATCCACTAAAAAGGCAGGCACCCCCCGCTCCCGGACAAGGTCCAGCAGCGCCCACCCCTTCCGGTGCTGCAGCATTTTTGCGGTATAAACCAGGCAGTCGAGCGCGGACTCGCTACGCAGGGCCTCCTCCACAAAGGTGATCCCCTCGATCACGAAGCGCCGCTCTGCGTCCCGGGCCTTGCGCCGGCCCAACCTGCGGGCGAGTTGCACAGCCTGCCTGGCTGTCTTGACTGCCATGCCCCATTCCCCTCTTGCACAAAAAAAGTATGGTCATTGCTGCCATACTTTTGCCGTGCCCAAAGGGCACGTCACCCCTGATGTTCGCTTCGCTCACCCAACAATGAAGGCCGGCTCTGAGGCTTCGCCTCAGGCGCCTGTGCTCCGCATTCTTTCAGGCCGGGCTGTAAGCCCGGATGCGGAGGAAAGCACGCCGGCACACAGGTCGGATGACAGAATTTTTCCAGCATACTCGTTAGCTTTTTCCAACCACTGACTTCTGCCTCTGTTTGAAGCTTACGGCTTCCTATTTCCGTCTCCTGCATCCCTTGCTCAAGTTTTTCCGGCCTCTGACTTCAGGCCTCTGACCTCTGAACAGACTGGACGTGTTCTTTGGCCAGATCGACCAGCTTCGTAAAGGCAGTCTCGTTGTTGACGGCGAACTCCGCCAGCATCTTCCGGTTAACGGCCACGCCCGCTTTTTTCAGCCCGTTCATCAGCTTGCTGTATGATATGCCGTTCAGGTGAGCGGCAGCGTTGATCCTGGTGATCCACAGCTTGCGGAAATCTCTCCTGCGCAGTCTCCGGTGAACATAGGCGTAATGCAGCGATTTCATCACCTGTTCATGGGCCGGGCGGAAGAGCTTGCTCTTGGCTCCGTAATAACCACGGGCCAACTTCAAAATCTTCTTGTGGCGGCGTCGGGCAACCGTTCCGCCTTTTACTCTAGGCATAACACAGACCTCCTATTTTGGCCGTTGGTGGTTGGCAATTGGTCGTTGGATGCATGTCAATCTGATTTTAGTCGTCAGCCCGGCACAAAAGTAATCTAGTAGCTTCGCCGGTTAGTGCCATAAATTTGATGCACTGATGGCCGCTTACTACCAAAGCCATTCTGTACCTCCAACCACTAATCACTCACTACCAACCGCCGCTTTTATGAGTAGGGTAAAAGCCGGGCCATCCGTCCGCTGTCGGCGGCGCTCAGTATGGTCGGCTGACGGAGACGGCGCTTGCGCTTGCTGGACTTATGCGCCAGCAGGTGGCTCTTACAGGCCTTCGCCCGCTTCCAAAGTCCGCTGCCTGTACGGGTGACCCTCTTGGCTGTTGCCCGGTGCGTCTTCATCTTCGGCATGTATGCTACTCTCCTTTTGACTGCTCCTGGTTTTTCGGGGCCAGCACCATGATCATGTTGCGTCCTTCGATCTTGGGCTCTTTCTCCATGATCGCCTGGTCCTCCAGCATCTTGAACAACTTGAGGCTGAGAGAGCGCCCCAACTCGGAATGAGAGATCTCGCGTCCGCGGAACATCAGGGTAACCTTCACCTTGTCCCCATCCAACAAAAAACGCTGGGCGTTCTTTACCTTGACCTGAAAGTCGTGTTCCTCGATTTTCGGCCTCAGTTTCAGTTCCTTGATATTGACGACCTTCTGCTTCTTGCGCGCATCCCGGTCGCGCTTGCTCTGCTCATACTTGTACTTGCCGTAGTCCATGATCCGGCACACCGGGGGCTTGGCTTGCGGGGCCACCTCGACCAGGTCGAGACCCTGCTCCACCGCGATCCGGAGGCCCTCCTTGATCGGCACTACACCGAGCTGCTGACCGTCGCTGCTGACCAGACGGATCTCCCGGACACGAATCTCCTCATTGATCCGCAAATCTTTAGTAATTATTCCTACACCTCCTGGCACGTTCGATGTGAAACAGTATTCGGCATGAAACAGCAAAAAGCGGGCAATCCACCCGCTTGTTAGCCAAAAAAAAATTCGGCGCAACCCTGGCAGCATTATGAACCCCAGGGTGAGAAGCGAGCGGCTTCTGCTTTCGTGCCTGTGTTTAGGTGAACTACCTCCACTTTAGAAGCGGCGGTTTCCTGCTTCATCGACCGTTGCCAATGTTTCCAAAGGTCTTATACGATCTCAATTCAGGCGTAAATTCGGGCTGTCCCCGCCCTACGTTTTTATCATAGCACAGACGTTCCAACTATGCAAGCCCTGGTGATTCATCCCCCGCCTTAGAGGACGGACGGCTTGTCGCTAGTTAATGTTAAAACTGGAATAAAGTTTAGCACAACCGCCCACCGCTGTCAATGCCATCAATAACGTTTATCAATAACGTTTTCATTGGCTTTCATGATGTTTTGTCGGGCGCCAATGATTTTTTTATCCGCGATGACTACCCGCTCCAATACCCCCGCTTCTCCTCCTCCGCATCCGGGCTAACGCCCGGCCTGAAGAATGCGGAGCACATGAAGCGGTGGGCGCCCGTATCCGGGCTAACGCCCGGCCTGAACGCCGGCTCGAGGCTGGCGCCTCGGCTGAAAGCCCGCCGGCACACCGGGAAAACGGGCACACAGGTAAGAGCGGCTACGTCCCTGGTTCAACTAACTGCTCAGACTGTCTAAGCCTTTAAAAATACCGCATCTTAGCCCCAAGGTTGCCGGGTTTCATCCCTGATGGCACCGCCGAAAGCTTCGTAATGAGACCTGAGCAGTTACGTTTCCACAACATTTTGTAGGAACCTAGACCTTCTGCGCGATCTCCACGGCCAGTTGCCCGGCAAACTCCTGCACCGGAATCCGGCCGAGGTCGCCCTGGCCGCGCTTGCGCACGCTGACCGCCCGGGCTTCCGTCTCCTTGTCGCCCACCACCAGCAGGTAGGGGATCTTCTCCAGCTCGCCGTCCCGGATCTTGTGGCCGACCCGTTCGTTGCGCCCATCCACATCCACCCGGAAACCCCGTTCTTCCAGGCTGGCGGCCACCTCTGCGGCAAAAGCCAGGTGCCGGTCGGCAACGGTGACCACCCGGGCCTGGACCGGCGCCAGCCAGGCCGGAAACGCCCCGGCATAATGCTCGGTGAGGATGCCCAGGAAGCGCTCGATGCTCCCGAAGGCTACCCGGTGGATCATCACCGGGCGGTGCTTCTCGCCATCCTCCCCGATGTAGGTGAGGTCGAAGCACTCCGGCATCGTGAAGTCCAACTGGATCGTGCCGCACTGCCAGTTCCGGCCGAGGGCATCGACCAGATGGAAGTCGATCTTGGGGCCATAAAAGGCTCCATCCCCCTCGTTGATCTTGTAGGCGTTGCCGTTCTGCTCCATCGCCTGCTTCAGAGCAGCAATCGCCTGGTCCCAGATCTCGTCGGAGCCCATGGCATTCTCCGGCTTGGTCGACAACTCCATCCGGTAGGAAAAGCCAAAGGTGCTGTAGATGGAATCGATCAGCTTGATGACCTTGATGATCTCGGAGGTAATCTGATCCGGCAGCATGAAGATGTGGGCATCGTCCTGGGTGAAGCAGCGCACCCGCATCAGGCCGTGCAGCACGCCGGAGCGCTCGTGGCGGTGCACCAGCCCCAGTTCGCCGTAGCGGATGGGGAGTTCCCGGTAAGAGTGGGGCCTTCTCTTGTAACAAATGATGCCGCCGGGGCAGTTCATCGGCTTGACTGCGTAGTCCTCCTCGTCGATCTTCAGGAAGTACATGTTCTCCTCATAGTGGTCCCAGTGTCCGGAGCGCTCCCACAACTCCCGGCTGAGGATCATCGGCGTCTTGATCTCCTGGTAGCCCCACCGGCGATGCAACTGGCGCCAGAAATCCTCCAGCTCGTTCCTGATGATCATTCCCTTGGGGTAGAAGAAGGGGAAACCGGGGCCCTCGTCGGCGATGCCGAACAGGTCCAGGTCCTGCCCCAGCTTGCGGTGGTCGCGGCGCCTGGCCTCCTCGATCCGCTCCAGGTACTCGTCAAGGTCCTTCTGCTTCGGGAAGGAGGTGCCGTAGATCCGCTGCAGCATCTTGTTCTGCTCGCTGCCCCGCCAGTAGGCCCCGGCGACGCTGAGCAGCTTGATGGCGTCCACTATCCCGGTGCTCGGCAGGTGCGGCCCCCGGCAGAGGTCGATGAACTCTCCCTGCTTGTACAGGCTGACCCGGGCCTCCGGCGGCAGGTCCTGGATCAGTTCCACCTTGTAAGGTTCTTGTCGCAGGGCGAAATACTCGACGGCCTCCTCGCGGGAGACTTCCCGCCGCACCAGCGGGTAATCCTCCTTGACGATCTTCTGCATCTCCGCCTCGATCGCCGCCAGGTCTTCGGCGGTGAAGGCGTGGTCGGAGTCCAGGTCGTAATAGAAGCCGCCGGCGATCGCGGGGCCAATGGCCAGCTTCGTCCCCGGGAACAGCCGCTGCACCGCCTGGGCCAGAATGTGGGATGATGTATGCCGGAACACCGCCCGGCCCTCCTCATCCCCGAAGGTCAGGAACTCCACCTGGCGGTCGGCCTGGGCCGGGCTCTGAAGATCCTCCGTCTCCCCGTCCACCTTGGCCGCCAGGGCCTCCTTACCCAGCTTCCTGCCGATCTCCGCAGCCACCTGGCCCCAGACGCTGCCATCTTCGACCTGGCGCCTGGTTCCGTCCTTCAACACCACTGAGATTGTACTCATGCCGCACCTCCTGAGGATAATCGCCACCGCAAAAATAAAAAATCCCATCCCCGTTACGGGGACGAGACTTTCCCGCGTTTCCACCCCTGTTGACGAATGACGCATTCGTCCTCTCATCCGCACTGCTATCGGTGTGCCGCCGCTCTCCTTGGCCGGAGAATGCTCCAGGGTGGTTTTCCCCTTGCCTTCCGGTAGAGGCGCTTGCAGCCGTGGCACCCCTTCTCTGCAACCTGTTCAAGGGTACTCTTCCTGTCATCGCCTTGCCTCTATGCATCTAAGGCAGATTATACGATGCTGCGGGGGTGCTGTCAACCGCAACGACCCGGCTTGCGCCGGCGATCATGATTCATGTTTGGGTTTGGGAAGTGTGATGCTAAAAACAGCGCCCTTGCCGGCTGAACTTGATACGTTTATGATCCCTTTATGTTCCTTTACTATACGGTCTGCTATGGATAGCCCCAGCCCGGTTCCGCCATACTCTCTCGAGCGGGACTTGTCAATCCGGTAAAACCTCTCGAAGATCCTGCCAAGATGCTCTCCCGGTATTCCCTCGCCTGTGTCGGAAACGGTGATTTCAATCGTACTGCATCCGGAGTGCAGCTTCAACTCGACCTTGTCGCCGGCATTCGTGTACTTTATGGCGTTGTCGATCAGAATGTCAATAAGCTGTTTGAGCCGGCCCTCATTTCCGTAAAAGAAAACATCGGGTTCAATCTTTGGGACCAGCTCGATACCTTTGGATGCAGCAAAGGGGATGAAAGGGACTGCAGCCTGGTTCAAAGCGTCGCTAAGGTTAAAGACGCTCATGGAAATTGCCTCATCAGAGTCTGCTCTGGCCAGAAACAGGAGGTCGGCCACCAGCTTGGACATCCTCTGAATTTCCGACTGAATGGCGCCAAGCCACTTGGATTGGCTGCCAACAGTCTCATCGGCATTTCCGAGGACCAGTTCGAGGTTTGTATTGATCACTGCAAGCGGAGTGCGCAATTCGTGAGAGGCATCCGCCACAAAGGCTTTTTGCTTATCCCAGGCTCTGGTGATCGGCACGAGGGCCTTGTTTGCAAGAAATAAGCTGACGAAAAAAACCAATATCAGGCTGAGGCCGCCGATGGCCAGGGAGTTGACCACGAGGCCGCTGAGAACCTGCTCATCAATGGTTTTATCGTCAAAAATAAGGAAATAACCGTAGTTCTTCGATGCTTTCAGGTAGCGGTAATCTATATTTTTAAAACTGATCGTTCCTGTTTCATTCACTTCTGCAACAGCTTTTTTGATCAGACCCTGGGCATCACTCGTAGAAATAGGCGGGTGGGGGGAAACATCCAGTATCTGTCCGTCATTTCCCACTTTCAAGTAAAAGAAGTTGGGCGCTGCATGCTGCTGCGGAGGTTGGCGCCCCGGAGGCTGGGGCAGATCCGGGCCCTGGGGAGGTGGCATCTGCTCACTCTCGGCAACGCTTCTCATCAAGCCCTCCGACTGACGTTCCATACCCTGCTCCATGGAAAAATAAATTCCGGAGAATATTGCCACCAGCACCAGGCAGAGCAGCGCCAGATTGATTAAAACCAATTGTATCTTGAGCTTGCGGAACAACCTCATCCCTCCTTCAGACAATACCCAATCCCCCGCACTGCTTCGATGCTGATGCCGCAGTTCAAGCCGTTGAGCTTTTTCCGGAGATAGGAGAGGTGAACCTCGATGGTATTTATTTCGATGTCCGAGTCCAGCCCCCAGACCTTGTCAAAGATCTGCTCCCTGGTGATAACCTGTTTTCTGTTGCGCAACAAAAGCTCCAGGAGTTGCGCCTCCTTGAGGGTGAGCCTCACGCTCTCTCCACCGCTCTCGACTTCACCGCTCAGAGGATTGAAGGACAGCGTGGATGTTTTTATGCATTCACTTTGAAGTACCTCGCTCTGCCTTCTCTGCAATGCCCTGATCCGGGCCAGCAGTTCTTCTGTGGCAAAAGGCTTGATCAGATAATCGTCAGCTCCGCAGTCCAGTCCTTCCACCCGATCGCCCACAGCGTCTTTCGCAGTCAGGATCAGCACCGGAGTTACAACTTTACTTTTTCGGAGTTCCTTCAATATCTGCAATCCTTCTTTTCCCGGCAGCATGCGGTCAAGAATGATCAGGTCATAGATCCCTGTTTCAGCCATGTCCTGCCCGGTGATGCCATCGTTAGCCACGTCCACTCCATAACCGTTTTTTTTGAAGATATAGGAAAGCGCCTCAGCAAGCCGGACCTCGTCTTCCACGAGCAACATCCTCATGCAACTCACCCCAAAGAGTATTTTACACCAGTTGCTTAAATTTAACTTAAATTAAACCGGTATTGCGGTCCCTTCCTATCATCGCCTCCCTCTTATATGTCAATACGATAATACGGGGCGCTGTCAATCACAGTGGCTAGCCCGGCACTCAACGTGGATTATTGACAATCCGGCAGGCGTTGTTCCCCCAAAAAAAGGCTATCGAAATACAGATTGCTTTCCGTTGAGTGCCGGGTTACCCTTCCCGTACCACACCGCCATAACGCTGCCGACCGCATCCACCTGGAGCTGACAACTGGATGCGAGAAGCGAACACGACAAGCCCTGTTACAGGGCTTGTGTGACCACCAGGCAAAAGGAGGGGGGGTTAATCATTTAAGCATTTCTTAAGGTTCATCGTACAATATGGAGCAGAAGCAATGAAATGGAGCGCTAAAGCTCATGCCTTGTTGAACGGGGAACTGAAGCAACATTCAGGCCAATATTGATATTCCGTTTGCTCCATTAGTTTTATTGGCGCCGGTATTGGCAGACGTCATCTGCTGGCCAATACTCTGGCTCTGGCCAGTGCTAGCGCTGGTCTGCCCAGCTTGGATCTGCTCGATTTGTGCCTCGACCTGCTCTATTTGCGATTGAATTTGGGCGGTTTCTTGCTGTTTGATTTGGGGATCATCCTTGCTTTGATTGATTTCTTGTAATTGCTTCTCAAGGCTTGCCTCTTGCTTTTGGAGCTGCGCCAGTTGATTGGTATTATTTGCGCTATAACTGGCGCTGCTTGTTGCAGACGAAACCGATGAAATATTCATACCAATATCACACTCCTTTTTACTACGTTCAAGACATCCGGTTTCTGGTGCGCACGGGCATGCAAAGACATATTACACCACCTCTCAGTTTTTATAGAAATGCTCTCTTACTTAAATAACATATCGGTAGGCAATCTTAGAAAATCCTTTGATTTTAAATAATTCCAAAAGCGCCACAAAGAGCATGATCCTGGAGATAATTGAAAGAGGGCGCCATTTTGAAACTAC
>JBEKFU010000088.1:0-8377 GCA_050013155.1 Thermacetogeniaceae bacterium
GAGGAGATCACAATTCTGGGTGCGGGAAGCTGGGGAACAGCCTTGGCAGCGCACCTGGCTTCCAAGGGCAGAACCGTCAAGCTGTGGGAGCAGGATGCGGAGCTTGCCGGTCAACTGGCCGAAACCAGGCACAATGAACATTATCTGCCGGGCGTGACCCTCCCTGCAGGAGTGGTGGTGACCGCCGATCTTCAGGGGGCGCTGGAGCAGGCCGGGGTTGTGGTGTTGGCGGTTCCGTCACAGGGCATCAGGGATGTGATGGGCAGAAGCCGTGTCCTGTTGCGGCCCGGCAGCGCCCTAGTCAACGCGGCCAAGGGGTTGGAGGATGTTACATGCCTGCGACTCTCCGAGGTGATCTGCGAGGAGGCGCCGGAGTTTGCCAATCGGCTGGCAGTGATCTCCGGGCCGAGTCACGCCGAAGAGGTGGGCCGGGGAATGCCCACAGCGGTGGTGGTGGCCGCCACAGCGCAGGGATTGGCCGAGCAGGTCCAGGACCTGTTTATGACGGCTAAATTTCGTGTCTACACCAGTTCGGACCTGGTTGGGATAGAATTGGGAGGCGCCCTCAAAAACATCATTGCTCTCGCAGCAGGCATTGCCGAGGGTCTGGGCTACGGTGACAACACCAAAGCGGCCTTGCTGACCAGGGGTCTGACGGAGATCGCCAGGCTGGGAATCGCCCTGGGCGCCAGCCCGCTCACCTTTCTGGGGCTTGCCGGAGTCGGAGACCTGATCGTCACCGCCACCAGCAAGCACAGCCGCAACAGGAAGGCGGGTTTTCTACTGGGTCAGGGCCTCTGCCTCCAGGAAGCCCTCGAGCAGGTAGGCATGGTGGTAGAAGGTGTCCAGACCATCAGGGCGGCCAGACTGTTGGCCCGCGACCGGGGGATCGAGATGCCCATCACCGAGCAGACCTTTCAGGTATTGTTCTCCGGTTTGGCGCCGGGGCTGGCCGTATCCAACCTGATGACCCGTTCGAAGCGCCATGAGGTCGAGGATGTCTTCCTGAACAGGATCTGATGATCAGTGCCGGATGACTTGCATTGTTGAGCATGTGGAGAAAGAAAAACCGAAACGCTCCCGAGTGGGGGCGTTTTTTACGTGGTCTGTTGTCCTGGAATACCAAAAAATAACTATGCATATAATTAATAACGGCGGGTGATCCTGTGCCATGCTGCGGCAGCCTACTCGAGGTTCGAGGCTCTGCTCGAAGTTCGAACCTCGAGGAGCCCCTTCGAACCTCGAACCTCGAATATCGAACCTCAAGAGGGCCTGTGCAGAATAAAAGCATGAATACGGATTGTCCTGCATAAGAAAGATCAGGGAGGGGGGTACCGATGGAAAAGATCAATATCTTCCATGACCTGGCAGAACGAACCGGAGGCGATATCTATATAGGCGTCGTCGGGCCGGTTCGGACCGGTAAGTCTACTTTTATCAAACGTTTCATGGAAATGCTGGTGTTGCCCAACATAGAAAATGTCTATGAACGAGACCGCGCCAAGGATGAACTGCCCCAGAGCGGCGCCGGAAGGACAATCATGACCGTTGAACCCAAGTTCATCCCCAACGAGGCGGTGGAGATCTCCATCAAGAATGGCCTCAGCGTGAAGATCAGGGTGGTGGACTGTGTGGGTTACACAGTGGATGGGGCGCTCGGCTACGAGGTCGAGAACGGCCCGCGCATGGTCAGAACGCCCTGGTTTGAAGAGGAGATTCCTTTTCAGGATGCAGCGGAGATCGGGACGCGCAAGGTTATCGCGGAACATTCGACGATCGGCATTGTCGTAATGACAGACGGTTCTATCACCGATATCCCCAGGTCAAGCTATTCGGATGCTGAAGAGCGGGTTGTCTGGGAGCTCAAGGAATTGGGAAAGCCCTACGTCATCGTTCTCAACTCCCTCCATCCGGATCTGGAAGAGACTGTTGAACTGGTGCGGGACCTGGAGGATAAGTACGATGTTCCGGTGCTGGCGATGAACGCCGCCGAGATGAATCAGGACGATATCTTGAGCATTCTGCAGGAGGCCCTCTACGAATTTCCGGTTCAGGAGGTCACCGCCAACCTGCCCCTGTGGATCGAGGAACTGGACCCGGGCCACTGGCTGAGGGCGGATCTCGACCAGGCGATCCAGGATGCGGTGAACAGCGTCCACCGCCTGCGGGAGATAGACCAGGCGGTCGAGCAGATCAAGAAGGACGACTTTGTAGCCACGGCATCCCTCGAGGATGTGAACCTGGGCACGGGTGTGGCAGTGATCGACATCAAGGCACGGGACGGGTTGTTCCACAAGGTGCTGGAAGAGGTGAGCGGCCTCTCTGTCACCGGGGACCAGGATGTCCTCAGGTACCTGCGGGACCTCAGCCTGGCCCAGCACGAGTACGAGAAGGTGGCTCCCGCCCTGGAAGAAGTCCAGGAGATGGGGTACGGAGTGGTTGCTCCCAGCCTGGACGATATAAACCTGGAAGAGCCGGAACTGATCAGGCAGGGAAACCGGTTCGGAGTGCGCCTGAGGGCCAGCGCCCCTTCTCTGCACATTATCAAGGCGGACATCACCACGGAGATCACGCCGATGATCGGCACCGAGAAGCAGTGCGAGGAGCTGGTGCGCTATATCCTTGAAGAATTCGAGGACGATCCCCAGAAGATCTGGCAGAAGGACATCTTTGGCAAGTCTCTGCACGACCTGGTCCGGGAGGGAATTCAGAACAAGCTCCACCGGATGCCGGAAAATGCCCAGGTCAAACTCCAGGAGACCGTGAGCAGGATCGTCAACGAAGGAAGCGGAGGGTTGATCTGCATCATCATCTGACAAGGGGTTTCAGCAAACTTTTCGGTAACATGCAAGAATCCCTGCGCGCCGACGAAAAAAAACGAATAATGTGAAAAAGCCCGAAAAAGCAGGAATCGACGCCTGTTGTCTCGAATACGCTACAGTTGTATAAGATAGAGATGCGAAGTCGGAAGCCGGATGCGGATGCCGGAAGCCGGAATTGGTTCTTTTGAATCTTTTTCCGACCCTGACACCTTGTCTCTGACCTCTGACACGAAAGTGCTTTGAAGCTGAAGCGAGGCTTCAGAGCCTGCCACTATTAAGGAAGTGGGAAGTGGGAAGTCGGAATATTGGATGCAGGATAGGATACTGTTTTGAATCTTTTTCCGACATCTGACCTCTTGCCTCTGACCTCTAAATTAAGTAGGTGAGACAGCATTGTCTGAAGTGATCGGGATAGGCCTGATGGGCGCGGGGACCGTGGGATCGGGCGTGGTCAAGCTGCTCCGGGCAAACGAGGATCAGATCGCGCAGCGCGCCGGGAGGCGCGTGGTGATCAAGCGGGTCCTGGATAGGGATGCGGAAAAGTTGCGAAGTCTGGGTCTGACGGACCTGGGTACCGACCGCTGGCAGGATCTCCTGGAAGATCCTGAAATCCAGATTGTCGTGGAACTGCTGGGGGGCATCGAACCTGCCCGCACTTACCTGATAGAGGCGCTGCGCAGGGGAAAACACGTGGTGACCGCCAACAAGGACCTGGTTGCCGCTCACGGACGGGAACTGTTTGAGGCTGCCGCTGCCACCAAGTCGGACCTGTACTTCGAGGCCAGCGTCGGTGGCGGCATTCCGGTGATCAGGGTTTTGAAGGAGAGCCTGGCTGCCAACCGGATCGAGGCAGTCATCGGTATTGTCAACGGCACCACAAACTATATCCTCACCCGCATGAGCGACGAGGGAATCGACTTCGATGCGGCGCTGGGCGCCGCCAAGGCCGCCGGCTATGCGGAGGCGGACCCGAGCGCCGACTTGGAAGGCTTTGATGCTGCCAGGAAGATCGCCATCCTGGCTTCTATCGCGTTCAACACCCGCATCACCCCCGACAATGTTTTCGTTGAAGGGATCACCCGGGTCACTTCACAGGACATCAGCTATGCCCGGGAACTCGGATATGTGATCAAGCTGCTGGCAATTGCCAGGGAACAGGACGAGGTGGAGGTCCGGGTGCACCCGGCCCTGCTGCCGAAGAGCCACCCCCTGGCGAGCGTTCAGGGCGTGTTCAACGCCATCTTTGTCCAGGGCAATGCGGTGGGGGAGACCATGTTCTACGGCCAGGGCGCCGGGCAGATGCCTACCGCCAGCGCCGTGGTGGGCGACGTGATGGCGATCGTGCACAACCTGGCCAGCAACAGCACGGGGCGTTTTTCCTGCACCTGTTTTTATGAGAAAAAGATCAGGCCGAAGGGGCAATTTCACAGCAAGTATTACATCCGCCTGGTGGTGAAGGACCAGCCCGGAGTGCTCGCCAGCATTGCCGGGGTGTTTGGGAACCACAGGGTAAGCCTGGGATCGGTGATCCAGAAGCGGACCCTGAACGTCTCGGGCTTCTCCATGGCCGAACTGGTACTGATCACTCATGAGGTCGAGGAGCAGGACGTCCAGGATGCTCTGACGGTGATCAGGGGCCTCTCGATCGTCGGTTCGGTGGAGAATGTGATCCGGGTCGAGGGAGGTGGCCGTGACTGATGACCTGGCGTGGGGTAATCGACGCCTATCGTTCCTTCCTGCCCATTAGCGGGCAGACGCCCGTGGTCACCCTCTACGAGGGAAATACCCTGTTGCTGCCCGCCCACCGGCTGGGCAAGCAACTCGAGGTCGACATCTACCTGAAGTTTGAGGGCCAGAATCCCACCGGCTCCTTTAAAGACCGGGGGATGACGGTGGCCGTCAGCAAGGCGGTGGAGAGTGGCTCACAGGCAGTCATGTGCGCCTCCACCGGGAATACATCAGCCTCCGCAGCCGCCTACGCAGCCAGGGCCGGCATCAAGTGCGTCGTCCTGGTGCCCGCCGGCTATGTCGCCCTGGGCAAGCTGGCCCAGGCGCTGATCTACGGCGCCGAAGTTATCGCCATCGACGGCAACTTTGACGCCGCCCTGAAACTGGTGCGCCAGATCACCGAGTCATACCCGCTGACACTGGTCAATTCCCTGAACCCGTATCGCATTGAAGGACAGAAGACCGCAGCCTTCGAGGTATGTGACCAGTTGGGCTCGGCTCCGGACTATCTGGCCCTGCCGGTGGGCAATGCCGGCAATATCACCGCCTACTGGAAGGGTTTCCAGGAGTACCGGGAGGCCGGGCGCATCGATAGCCTGCCGCATATGCTGGGGTTTCAGGCAGCGGGCGCGGCGCCGATCGTTGAGGGCAGGTTGGTGCCCGAGCCGCGGACGGTGGCGACGGCGATCCGGATCGGCAATCCCGCCAGTTGGCAGAAGGCCGTGCAGGCGCTGGATGAGTCCCACGGCCGGATCGAAAAGGTGACCGACGAGGAGATCATCGAGGCCTACAAGATGGTCGCCCGCTATGAAGGCCTGTTTGTGGAGCCCGCATCGGCGGCAGCCCTGGCAGGGGTCGTCAAGTTGGCCAAAACGGGCTTATTCCCCGCTGGCAGCCGTATTGTGTGCATCATGACCGGCCATGGGTTGAAGGACTCCGATACCGCCCTGACCACCTGCCAGTTGCAGCCCAGGGTGGTTCCCGGCGAGCAGCAGGCGGTCATGGAGTTGTTGCATGACTTGAACGTGGTTTGAGCGGGTGCCCGGCCCGGCACTGCAATTTATCAGCTTCTGTGATAGTTTCGCATATTTGGGAATGATGAATGCGAGAGAGGCGTTTCATTGGTGCCGGGTTAGCTTTCTTGGCAGGGCTTCATAACTTGACAGGCGTTCAATATCATGAACGCCTTATATTAGTGCCGGGCGCGAATCTCACTTCTAACTTCGCACATCCAAAATAGAAGGTTCAAAGAGCTAGCCTTCCGGCGAGCCGCGCCCGGCGGCGCCATATCCGGTGGACATGGCGCGGACCCGGCACCGCCTCTGGGCGCGCCTGCACATAGAGAAAGAATGGTGATCCTACGTGGGACGAAAAGTCGTAGTCAGGGTGCCGGCGAGCGTGGCCAACCTGGGGTCGGGCTTCGATGCCATGGGCATGGCCCTGAACCTGTACAACATGGTCGAATTGGAAGAGACCGGTGACGGATACCAGATCGAGGTGGCTGGAGAGGGGGAAAGCACTCTCCCCAGGGATCAGAGCAACCTGGTGGCACAGGCTATCAACAGGCTTTTTGAGGTTGCCTCTCATCCTACATCCGGTTGGCGGCTGCATTTGAGCAACAACATTCCACTGCAGAGCGGCTTGGGCAGCAGCGCCGCCGCCATCGTCGGCGGCCTGGTCGCGGCCAATGCTGTAGCCGGATATCCCCTTTCCCTGAGGCAGATTCTCTCCCAGGCGATCGCCCTGGAAGGACACCCGGACAATGCGGCCGCCGCCCTGTTGGGCGGGGTGGTAGTGATCGTGCCCGGGGAGAACGCTGCCACAGACAACAGCGGCGCCGCGCCCGACTATCTGTATACCTGTTTCAAGCCGCCCGCAGACCTCGTGGTTTATACAGTGATACCCGGATTCACCCTGTCCACCAGCCTGTCCAGGAATATCCTGCCGGAGCAGGTGTCTTTAAAGGACGCGGTCTTCAACCTGGCTCGGGCAGCCATGTTGGCCATGGCCCTGCGTGACGGGGACTGGGACAAACTGGGCGCTGCCACGCAGGACCGCATTCATCAACCATACCGCGCTCACCTGATCCGGGGTTTGGATGAAATGTTCCAGGCGGCACGACTGGCAGGCGCCTATGGCGCCTTTCTGGGCGGAGCCGGCCCCTCGGTGGTTGCCCTGGGACCCCCTGGTTCCAAGGCGGGAGAAGTGATGCGCAAAGTTTTTCTGGCTCACGGCGCCGAAGCCAGGGTACTGGAGTTGCAACCGAGTCCTTGTGGCGCATATGCTGAAATGTCCGCACTGTGATTCAACTGGTACTTGGCTTCAGTGGGGGATTGCTTTCCCCCACTGAAGCTTAGAACCAGTTAATACAGTGACGTAGCCGCTCTTATCCCACCGCTTCGGAGAAGCGGGGGCATTAGAGGGGAGGGTTCTTAGCCGTGCCGATCATCGTTCAGAAATTCGGGGGTACGTCTGTAGCCAGCCCTGACCTGATCAGGAATGTGGCGCGCCGGGTGGCGAAAACCAGGGACCAGGGCAAGCAGGTGGTCGTAGTGGTCTCGGCCATGGGTCATACCACCGACAAGCTCTTTGAATTGGCCAGAGCGGTGGGGGACTGCACCCCGGAGAGGGAGATGGACATGCTTCTGGCAACAGGCGAGCAGGTCTCTATCGCCTTGCTGGCCATGGCCTTGAAGGGGATGGGTTATCCCGCCGTCTCCCTGACCGGCGCCCAGGCCGGCATCATTACCGACAATGCCCACACCAAGGCCAGGATCCTGTCTGCAGATCAGGAACGGATCAGGCAGGAACTGGGGAAGGGAAATATCGTGGTGGTAGCCGGTTTCCAGGGGACGAACGCCCGGGACGAGACGACCACCCTCGGCCGGGGCGGTTCGGATACCACCGCGGTGGCTCTGGCGGCGGCTTTGAATGCGGAGGTCTGCGAGATCTACACCGACGTGGACGGCGTCTATACCGCAGACCCGCGCCTCTTACCGGAGGCCCAGAAGCTTGACCGCATCTCCTATGACGAGATGCTGGAACTGGCCAGCCTTGGCGCCCTGGTCCTGCAGGCGCGCTCGGTGGAGTATGCCAAACACTACGGGGTTACCATCCACGTCAGGTCCAGTTTCAACGATAATCGGGGAACGCTGGTGAAGGAGGTTTCCGGCATGGAAGAATGTCGCCTGCTGAGCGGGGTGGCTCACGATGTCAATGTAGCAAAGATCGGACTGTTCGATGTTCCCGACCGGCCCGGGATTGCCAAGCACCTGTTCAGAGCGCTGGCAGCCGAGAAGATCGATGTCGACATGATCATTCAGAGCTGGATGCGCAGCGGAAAGAACGATATCGTATTTACGGTCACCAGGGACGACCTCCCCAGGGCTCTCCCGGTGGTTGAGAGGGTAGTGGGAGAGATCGGCGCAGCGGGGATGGACTACAACGACCATATGGCCAAGGTGTCGATCGTGGGCGCCGGCATGGTCTCCAACCCCGGTGTCGCCGCTGACATGTTCGAGGCCCTGGCCGACGAAAACATCAATATCAATATGATCAGCACCTCGGAGATCAAGATCTCCTGCGTCATCGAGGAGAATGAGGTGCTCAGGGCAGTCAGGGCTATCCATACCCGGATGATCGAGAAGCAGCGGGAACAAACAGCGGGGTACCCACCGAAGGTGGGTCAGCCAACGGCCAACCGTGTCAACTTGACTTCGGCTGCTAAAGCGAATACAATTTAAGGTGATCAGGGTGTAGCTCAGCTTGGTAGAGCGCTTGCTTGGGGTGCAAGAGGTCGTGGGTTCAAGTCCCGCCACTCTGACCAT
>JBEKFU010000089.1:0-6529 GCA_050013155.1 Thermacetogeniaceae bacterium
GCCAGCAGCCCCACCGACGAGGGGTAGCGGTGGTTTTGGGGGTTATCCGCCTGCTCTTTGAGGGCCTGTACGATGTGCGGCGGTGTCGGCAGGTCGGGATCGCCGATCCCCAGGCTGATGACATCCACGCCCCTGTTCTGGCACTCTTCGATCTTCTGCTCGATGCGGGCAAATAAATAGGGCGGCAAAGCCGCGACCCTGTCCGCTACTTTCATCAAATTTCACTCCTTATAAAAGCTTCGCCCAACTCGCCTCGAAAGACCTCTTCGGCGGGGCCGGTCATGAAAACGTGGTTATTGTCCAACCATTCGATCAGGAGTTGTCCGCCCGGCAGGTTTACGAGCACCCGGCGTCCGGTCCTGTTCGTCAGCACGGAACCTACCGCCGCAGCGCAGGCGCCGGTACCGCAGGCCAGGGTCTCCCCGACCCCCCGTTCCCAAACCCGCACCGCAATCTCATCGCCGCTCCTGATCTCGATAAACTCGACATTGGTATGGTTCGGAAACAGATCATGCCTTTCCAACCGGGGCCCCAGGCTGCAGACCGGGACCCGGGAGACATCGGGAACGAATAACAGGCAGTGCGGATTGCCCATGGAGACGGCGGTGGCGATCACCCGCTCCTCGCCCAGGGCAATCTCCTCCTCGATCATGCTGGTCCCCGGGGTGCCCAGCACCGGAATCCGATCCCGCTCCAGCACCGGTTCCCCCATATCCACCTGTACAGCCACCACCCGATTGCCGTCCACGATCACCTCCGGGACCAGAACCCCGGCCCCGGTGTTGACGTCAAAGATGAGCCGGTCTACCAGGCCGTTCAGGTAGGCGTACTTGGCCACGCAGCGCAGGCCGTTGCCGCACATCTCCGCCTCAGTTCCGTCGGCGTTCAAGATGCGCATGCTTACTGTACCCTGATCATCCTTAAATATGAAGATCAGCCCATCGCCGCCAACCCCGAAGTGCCGGTCGCAGACACGCCTGGCCAGATCGGCCAACCGCCCGGTCGGCCACCGGTCCGGTCGGCCATCCACCAGAATGAAATCATTACCCAGGCCATGCCACTTGGTAAATTTCACAGCCTGCCTCCGTACGCTTTTTTGCCTGTATAAATACTACAATGAAACCAGTATAAGTGCAACCAAGCGGCAAGGCTTACGTCTTGGCGTTTATAGATCGGCTGTTGTGCCGGGTCACGAGGAAGGGGGAGTTTCAATTAAATACCGAACCATGATAGTATATCTACAACAAACAGATTTGCTGGCAGCGAGAATGGAGCAGATAGCAGATGTCGCCTGACGGAATCACCCTCTTCCTGATTACCGGGGAATTGCAGAGCCAGGTCCTGCAGGGCCGGGTCGACCGGGTCTACCAGCCTGAGCATTTGGAAATAGTTCTGGTCGTGCGCAAGCCCGGTCAGAACCTGCGCCTGCTCCTGTCCGCCCATGCGGAAAACGCCAGGCTGCACCTGACCTCCCGCGACTGGAAGAACCCGGCCTCCCCGCCCACCTTCTGCTTTGTCCTGAGGAAGTACCTGGAGGGAAGCCGTCTGGTCAACATTCAGCAGGCGGGCCTGGACCGGGTCGTCTATTTTACCTTTTCCCGTCTTGATGAGAGCGGCGGTTACCAGGACGTCCAACTGATCAGCGAGATCATGGGAAAGCACAGCAACCTGATCCTGGTCGACCGGCAGACCGGACAGATCATCGACGCCATCAAGCGTTACTCCCATGCAGTCAGCCGCTACCGGGAAGTGCTGCCCGGACGGTCCTACATCGCTCCGCCCGCCCAGAACAAGCATCATCCCCTGGAGTTGGATGAAGAGCAGTTTATCAGTGTTCTCCAGAAGGGAGGCTGGGAAAAAACCCTGGAGGAGTTGGTCTTCAAGCGCCTGGCGGGAATCGGGCCCGAACTTGCCCGCGAATTGTTGTTCCGGGCAAACCTGCCCCCGGATCTGCGCCTCGAGACTTGCGGCCAATACGAACTGCGAAGCCTCTGGCAGGCGCTGCAAAAAACCGTGGGGCCGCTGCTGCAGGGCAACTGCAAGCCAAGCCTGGTCCTGGATGGGAAAAACCCGGTCTGCTATGCTCCATTTCTCCCAACCCAGTACCAGGGGCTGTCCCTGACAGCCAGACCGTCCCTGAACGCGGCCGCTGACGACTTCTACGCCGGACATACCGAGATGGCCCGGTTCCAGCAGTTGCAGAACACCCTCGCCAACACGGTCAGGCAGGAAAGCGCCCGGGTCGAAAAAAAGCTGTCCCTGCAGCAGCAATCCCAGGATGATGCCAGACAGGGTCAGGATTACCGGACCCGGGGAGAGATGCTCCTCGCCCACCTGCACCTGATCGAAAGAGGACAGACCAGGGCACTGCTGCCCAACCTCTACGACCCGGAGGCGCCGCCCCTGGAGATCGAGTTGAATCCGTCCCTGACTCCGTCCCAGAACGCCCAGCAGTTGTTTCGCCGCTACGAAAAAGCCCGCAACACCCTAAAGATCAACAGACTGCAGATGGATCAGACAATGGAGGAGCAGAGATATCTGTCCAGCATCAGGACCGCCCTCGACCTGGCAGAGACAGTTGAAGAGTTGAGCGAGATCAGGGCTGAGCTGGAACAGGCTCACTATGTGAAAGCGAGAGGCAGAGAGCGGAAGGCAGGCCCTGCTCACAGGGATAAACCGCAGCAGAAGAGCCCGCCGCAGGTTTCCAAGATCGCGTCTGCGGATGGTTTCGAAATCCTGGTCGGGAAAAACAACCGGCAAAACGACTACCTGACCATGCGCCTGGCTAAAAAAGAAGACCTCTGGCTCCACGCCAAGGACGCCCCGGGCGCCCACGTGATCATCAG
Organism: Thermacetogeniaceae bacterium; assembly: GCA_050013155.1. Classification (GTDB taxonomy): domain Bacteria; phylum Bacillota; class DSM-12270; order Thermacetogeniales; family Thermacetogeniaceae; genus Palsa-1188. The sequence goes on from JBEKFU010000089.1 coordinate 2,847, forward strand.
GTCGCAACCGGGACGGGAGATCCCCGACGCCACCCTGGAGCAGGCTGCCCAACTGGCGGCTTACTACAGCGATGGCAGGCGCTCCTCCAAGGTACCCGTCGACTACACACTCCGCAAGAACGTCTGGAAACCCGCCAAGGCCCGCCCTGGTTTTGTGCTGTACGAGAACTTCAAGACCCTGCTGGCAGTTCCGGAGACTCCTGAATGAAAACAGCCGCCAAGGCGGCTTTTGTCATAACTCGACTATATCCTTACCCACATTTTCGGCTCGATATTATAGCAATCCCCCGTGTAATCAACCTCTTCCCGCAAGGTACTGGTCTGCAATCTTTGTCAAGTTAGGCAGCATCTTTTCATATTTTTCTTATTATCCACTGAAATAAATTGTAAAGAACCGTAACGATAATCCATAATAGCCCAATATAAAATAACAATAATATCCAGGTATTTGTTCTCCGCTTTTCATCATATTTCTCATCCAATTCGCTGGAATCTTCCTCTTCACTGTAATCTTGCACATCTTCTTCAACATTCTCCGGATTACTTGCAATGATCTCCTTTGCTTTCTTCAACAACTTTGAAGGCACATATAAATCTACCCCAAAGATCGTTGCACCCATGTAAATATCCAAATATCCGCCTGCTTCCCTGGACTTTTTTAGTACAGGAATTCCATGTGAATTTAAGAGCGCTTCAATCATTTCGGCTTCAATCCTGTTAGACACCGAAGTCAAATAAGCAGCTTCATCATCATATTCAGTACCGCTATTTTTCTTTATCTGTTCTAATTCGTCTACCAAATCCGTATTACAATCACTGCAAATCTTAAATCCTTGTCGGTATTCTGCTCGACATTTAGGACACCAAGGCATATTGCTGCATCCTCCTCCAAGGCATCTCTATCCTGGACAACGACTCGACATCAAACAAGTACTCCTCTGGCAATCATGACAACTTTTCCGCCAACATTGATATCGATTTTGCCATCAACATCCTGTGCCCGTAAGTATAGTAATGACCGTCTCCCAATTTCATACCCCTGTTCAACCTTGACATTAATCTTGTCACTTTCAAAATAACGATATTTGACCAAATATCCGGCTAAACAACCATTGGCACTACCTGTGGCAGGGTCTTCGGGCACTCCATAACAATCCGCAAAGACACGGACATTAATATCGTTCAGAGGGTTATATGTCTGGGAAGAAAAGACCAATATTGCTTTAGCCTCGCTGTCCCTGACTAAATCCTGGAACCAGTCTCTATCGATTCTGCTCTTTTTAACAGCCTCCAATGTCCTCAAGGGGACTATGATAAATGGTAAGCCGGTTGATACTTCCTGAATAACAAATCTCTTGTCAATGTCATCGGGGTTCAGATTCAGAACTTGGGCAACATCGTCAACGCTGAATGTCTTCCCAAAAGTCGGCTGTATCTGCTTCATCCAGAGAACTTCACTTCCGCTATCAGTATTAAAATAGACTGGAATTTTACCTACTTTGAGATTTAATAATATGCTATCAACCGGTCTTTTTAATATTTCTTGCCGTATTACATATGCCGTCCCCAGTGTGGGATGACCCGCAAAAGGCACTTCTTTTTCCGGCGTAAAAATGCGGACATCGTACGCGCCATCCTTTTCTGATCCTGATAACAAAAATGTTGTTTCAGAGTAATTCATTTCCTTGGCAATTCGTTGCATCTCAGTATCCGATAATCCATTGGTATTTAGTACAACGGCAAGCTGATTGCCGGCATATTTCTCTTCCGCAAAAACATCGACAATGCAGAAAGGCCTCTTTCCCACCTGTTCCATATCAAAATACGCCTCCTCTATGCATGTTACGTTGTCAGCATTTCGTAGTGCTGCACCAAAAACCGGGCTACCAGATTGCCGGCCACGACAACATCTTCAATGTGCAGATAGTTAGTGGCGCTGGCGTCGAACAGGATGTTGGCGTTGCCCGCCATCTCCTCATCTCCCGGCCAGATCTGAACCGTCACCGGAAACCGCGGCAGCAGCGGGAATGTTGCCTGAATCTCAGCCCCTCTCTCCAGCCTGCCCCCGAGTGTCAGGCACGCTTCCCTTACTTGATCGGTGTTGACGGCGCTGCCGGCCAGACTGGTGGCCAGTTGGGCGATTCCCATATTTACGAATGCCGGGTAAAACACGTGGCCGTGCTTCAACTGCCGGAACGATACCAGTTCGCCTGCCAGGGGGGTGCCGTCCGAACGCCACAGGTAGTTGAGCGACAGCAGCCGCCATTCCCAAAAGGGGCAGAAGCCGGTGCCCTGAAATAAGACCTCGCCTTGCGGATAGCTGACGCTCAGCGGCTGACCCAGACTGACCAAGTTGAACGCCTCTTGCTGCGGGTTATATTCACAGCCGGAGGTTGCGTCCATTTCCGTAGGCTTCCTCTCCCTGAAGGCTCGCAGCGAATGATCGAAGGCTACTTGATAATTGCCCACTTCCGGGCTGCCGATCATATAGGGATACGTTTACCATCACCCCAGCTTACACTCTGTTGTACGGAGCGGTTTTAACCTTACTTCCAATTTTGGATCTCGATGATATTCCCTTCCGGGTCCCTCGCATAAACAACTGTCAAAACTCCAACACCTTCTATATCTTTCTCGACTATATCTCCCAACTTGCTGCCGCCATTTTGCAACAACTTTTCATAGAAGGACTGTACATCCTCAACCGAGAAGGCGATATGCGCAAACCCAGGCCTGTTGATCGCAGGCAGGTCATCGCTTTCATTCTGCTTATTGTACTGAAATATCTCCAAAGTCGGGCCATCCACATACCCCGGCAACCAAAGATGGATGCCCCGTATGTGCACGTCTTTGATGTTTGTGGCCTGATTGATCCACTCTCCTGTCAGGTCCCGTTCCGGATATACCGGTTGGCACCCAAAAACGCGGATGTAAAATTGGGCGAGTTTTTCCCAATCTTTGGCGATGATGTTCGTATGGACATATTTTATTCTCATGGTCTGACATCCTGTTCCAGAATTGCGTTATGGGCCGGCTCCAGGCCGGCCACTCCGACATAGGTTACATCGTTCTGCAAGGCCAAGTCAGTAATCTGTTTGTTTATGTCCGGCATTAGCCAGTGCCCTCCTCTCTTCAGCTATACCTTTTTGGCCACATTCTCTCCAAATGCCTGCGTGTACCCCTCATCCTTGCCTTTAAGGATATATTCCATAGCCATACCGGCAGTCTCAACGACCATCTTCATGCAATTTTTAAGCCGATCCCTATTGGTCCATTCGGAATCCGGGGCGGCAAGATACGGGGCGGTAAGTTCGCAGCAATTCAAGGCACCGAACCTTGCCTTGAACTCGTGAGGCATCCCGTTGAAGAAGCGGTAAAGTCCGGGGTTTCCATACAGGCGGTCGACTCGATCCTGGAAGGTGCCTTCCAGCGGGTTGCGCCGTCCATGCACCGCTCCCACAGCCATGATCGCCCCGACCAGGGCTCCGCAGTTGTTTCCCGACAAGCCCATGCCACCGCCGAACCCAGAGGCTAGAGCCACTGTCTCCGGGGGCAGGTCCGTAACCCCGGTGTCCAGAATTGCTTTAAACACCGATTCAGCACAATTGAGGCCATCCCGAAAGTTTTGTCTGGCATTGTCCTTGGCTTTTTGAATCAGGTCTTCGTTTTCGCTCATTCTGATT
>JBEKFU010000090.1:0-6680 GCA_050013155.1 Thermacetogeniaceae bacterium
GGATGTTTCACCCAACAGAGTGGCCGAGTCCACGGCATATCTGTTCAGTTCCGCCTCCACACCGGCCAGATCACCGTATATATCTTTTAACAACTCCGGTGCAATCATGTAACCACCATCAATTAAGTAATGAGTGCTGAGTGATGAGTGATGAGTGATTGCTCATTTTTCGTCACGCCTCATTTCAACTGAAACGGCCGCCGATAATGCGTCCTGTCTCTTTTGCCACGTTCATCAACCCACTAAAACGCTGTTCGTCTAAATATCAGTCAAAGCAACGAGTTGGGACCTCGGTTCCGTGCACGAAGACCTGGCAGCCGACTCAGATGCAACAAGTCCTTCCTCATTACTCATTACTCATTCCTCATTACTCATTCCTCATTCCTCATTACTCATTACTCATTCCGGCCAGGCTCAACACTCTCTTGACGAAGAAATCGACCAGGTCATCAAGACTGCCTGGCCCGAAATAGAAGGCCGGCATCGGTGGAGCGATGTAAACGCCCATTTCGGCCAGGGTCAGAACTGCCGGCGGCGATCCCCGCCAGGGTCGCCATGCTGCAGGGCACCACAAACATGCCCCTGGTCCGGAAGGAGCCGCTGGCCAGGCAGCATCCGATATCCTGCCAATCGTAACAGGACAGCCCCTCCTCGTCCGGACTGTAACCGCAATAACTCCTGATGTGCTCCCGGTCATCCCGGATGTCGCCGGTCAGGGCCCAACCCAGCTCATCATTGACCACCCGCCTTCCGGGTCCGGAGATCACCAGGCAGATTGTTTCTCCACAAAGCCTGAGGGTTTCGATCAACCTTTTGGCATAAACCGGCCCGGTTGCCCCGGTTATCGCCACCACCCATGGATCCACCCCGGCTTACCTCCAATTAAAAACCGTATTCCGGCCACCTGGCGGTGACCAGATCCTTGATCTCCCGGGACATTTCTATCTCATCCGGCCAGTCCCGGAAGTGGCCCTCACCTGGCCACTTCTTGGTGGCGTCGATCCCCACCTTGGAACCATAGGCCGGATAAGGGGAAGCATGGTCGAGCACCTCCACCGGCCCCTCCACAAACATGAAGTCCCTTTTCGGGTCCACATTATTATAGACCCTCCACCAGACTTCTGCCATGTCGTGCACGTTGACATGGGAGTCCACGACGATGACCATCTTGGTAAACATCATCTGCCCCATGCCCCAGACGGCACACATGACTTTTTTCGCCTGGCCGGGATACTGCTTGTCGATGGCAATCACGGCACAGTTGTGAAAAACGCCCTCTAGCGGCAGATTATAATCCACCACCTCCGGGATGTTCAACCTGATCACCGGCAGAAAGATCCGCTCGGTGGCCTTGGCCATAAAGCAGTCTTCCATGGGCGGCTTGCCGACCACGGTGGCCGGATAGACAGCGTCCATCCGGTGGGTGATGCACTGCACGTGAAAAACCGGGTACCAGTCAGCCAGGGAATAATAGCCGGTATGATCGCCGAATGGCCCCTCCAGGCGTTTTTCATCCAGGTCGACATATCCTTCGAGGACGATCTCCGACCCGGCCGGCACCTCCAGGTCGACCGTCAGGCACTTGACCATTTCCACCGGCTGCTGGCGGATAAAACCGGCGAACAGCATCTCGTCGAAACCCCGGGGCAGCGGAGCGGTGGCCGAATAGGTAATGGCCGGGTCTCCTCCCAAAGCCACGGCCACTTCCATGCGCTTGCCCAGGAGGCGGTGCTTCCTATAATTTTCAGCGCCGTTCTTATGCATATGCCAGTGCATCCCGGTGGTCCTGGAATCGAATACCTGCAGGCGGTACATCCCCGTATTGCGCATACCGGTCTCCGGGTCTTTGGTGAAGGTGATCGACAGTGTCAGGTAGCGCCCGCCGTCGCCCGGCCAGCACTGCAAGATCGGAAATATATCCAGGGAGGCGTCTTCGTGATGCACGACCTCCTGGCAGGGGGCGCTGCGCACCGTCCTGGGCGCCCAGGAACTCATCTCGGCCAGGCGCGGCAGCATCCTGATCTTCTCCCAGAGTGTGCCGGGCAGGTCCTTCATGGTCAGCAGGCGCTCGATCCTGGCAGCTATTTCATCGACATCCTGAACCCCCAGGGCCAGAGCCATTCTTTCCTTGCTTCCAAAAGCATTGATCAGAACGGGGTGATCCGATCCCCTGACTCTTTCAAAGAGCAGCGCCGGGCCGCCCTGCTTGCTGATCCGGTCGGTGACTTCGGTTATTTCCAGGACCGGATCAACCGGTGTCCGCACCCTGTGCAACAACCCCCGCCTTTCCAGCGCTTCTATGAACTCCCTGAGATCACGATAGGCCACGCGATCACTCCGCCCGAATAGTGATTGGTCGTTGGTCGTAGGATGAATGCCAGTCTGCATACCTATATGCTAGTCGTCGATCGTGAGAATACAACCGTTAACCGACAACTACTTTTCTCCCCATTTTGGCCAACAACTTCTCGTACCTAGATTCCATGTAGAACAGTGTAGCGTATTTATTGTAATTACTCAAGAAGACACGGAAGACCTCGCCTTCAAGATGTCGCAACCAGAAAGGTGAATTGTTCAAACGGCCGCCCGGAATCTATTGCCGGCAGCAGATGCCACCAGCCACCGGGCAAACTCGCCCAATTCATCCTTGCCGCCTGTGGACGTCAGGCCGTTCAGGGAATCAAGCGCCCGCTCGAGAAATGGTGTCCAGGCACCGGGATCCAGGCCGGCTTCCTTAAAGCCGTACGCAATCCCGAACTCATGGCCGAACCGGCGCAGGAGGGGCGCCTCGTCCTGTCGCGACCCGGCGAAAAGCCCTCCCAGGTCGCAGCATTCTGCAAAGAACAGGCCGTATTGTTTGCCCAGGATCTCCACCAAACCGCTGTCATCCCGGGGCAGATTCCTCTGCTCGTAGAACTGGCGCATCGCAGAACCCTCATTCATCCCCCTGATCAACAGGGAGAACCTTTCCAGCAAGTGGAGGCAGTCTGTCTGGCAAAGGAGCAAAGCCAGGTGGGCGTAAAGGTAGTCTCCTTCCAGGATGACCAACTGCCGGTCGCGTCCCTGGATCTGCCGCGGCAGGTTGTGCAAGGTCACGGCCAGATAGATGAACACCATAAACAGGGCGGGGAGGATGGCAAAACCGGCGCCGTTGAACAGGCGGGCGCTGAACAGGACAAATGCCGGAGGCGTCACCGGATCGACGCCAAACTGCGGCAGGTATCTGTCCAGGAGCACCGAGGCGTCAGCGCTGAGCGAGATTTTGAGTTTGGCAAAGACGGCTTCCAGTTCTTTTTGGATACAATGCACGCTGAGCGGGTACTCCCTTACCATGCCAGCGCTGCCTCCCCCTAAAAAAAGAGGTTCTTGAATGTTCATCAGAACCTCTCTCTTATCATCATATATATCGCCCGCAGGCCTTATCGCCGGGGCCTTATGAATTGGCTGTCATGCTCCGACCTTCTGCAACACTTTCGCCGGGTCGACAAACAGCTTCTTGAAGCCGAGGGCCTTGGGATTGAGACCCATAGCCAGCCCGATCAGTTGCGTGAAGAACGGGATTGGCATCCGGTACTTCAGGCCGTACTGCTTCTCCACCGTGACCTGGCGCATGTCCAGGTTCTGCTGGCACATCGGGCAGGCAGCCACGATGCAGTCCGCCCCGGCGTCCTTGGCAACCTTCAGGATGTCGTTGCACAACTTGGTGCAGAGGTCCTCCTGCGTCAATGCCGACGAAGCGCCACAGCACTCGGTTTTGTATGGCCAGGGCAGCGGCTCGGCGCCGATGGCGCTGATGATGTTGTCCATGGACATGGGGTTCTCCGGATCATCAAAGAAGGCTACCACCTTGGGCGGTTTCACGAACAGGCATCCATAGTAGCAGGCCACCTTCAGGCCGGTCAGTGGTCGAGTTACTTTCTCCTTGATCTTTGCCAGGGTCTCGGGATTGGAGAAGATGTCGATGAATGGCCGTAGCTTAACCTTCCCTGTGTAGGGCGCCTCCAGCAGGGAGTTGATCTCGCCCAGCAGGTCCTGGTGTTTTCCCACCTCGTATTCCAGCGCCGCAAACCTGATGTGGCAGGCAGCGCACGGAGCAACCATCTCCGTCACCCCGGGGATCGTTTCCGCCTTGGCCAGTACCCTGGCGGGGAGGGCGAGGGACAGCAGGTGGTCGGTCATGTGTGCGGCAGAAGCCCCGCAGCAGTTCCACTCGGGGACTTCAACCAGCTCGATCCCCAGCGCATGGGCTACGGCGTGGGTGGAAATTCCATACTCGATAGCGGTGGATTCCATCGAGCAACCCGGATATAAGGCGTACTTGGGCATCTATTTCCCCTCCTGTTTGATCTTCTCGAAGATTTTTTTGACTTCCTTCGCCCCCTTGATCTTGTGGGGAATCGGAATCATCGGGGACTTGCCTTTCATCATCATTGGAAGGGCAAACTGCATATCTTTCATCGGATTGCTGGTCTTCATGTTGTAGACCATCAGCATGCCGGCATCGAACAGCCGCCCCCAGGAGTGAACCGTCCACAGGAAGGAGTTGTTACAGGCGATCACGTTCTTGGCGTGCTCGGTATAGCCGTGCCTGATCGCTTCCTTGCGCAAGTCATCCATCACCGCAGCCACGTCGATGTCGCGGATACACCGGGTGGTGCAGGTGTTGCAACTCATGCAGACCCAGATGGTCTTAGATTTGAGGACCTCTTCCACCATCCCCAGCATCAGCATGCGGATGATCTGGTTCGGCAGGTAATCCATGGCGAATGTACCGGGGCAGCCGCCTGAGCACTTGGCGCACTGGTAACATTGACGGATATCCGACCCCGTTTCCTCAATGACAGCATCCACGAAAGACCGATTTTCCTCCAGAGCTTGAGACAAGTCCAACTCTCCCATGGCGACCTCCCCTTAACATTCATAGTGATCAATAAAAACACTATTCTCTCTTTTTGTAATAATTCCTCTTTGGCTTGAAGAAAAATTTATATTTTTTAAGCAAACGAGCCTTACAACGTTTTTTGTAAGGCCCGAGCTACCCTTCTGATATTTTGTTATACAGGCGGTTTAAAATAAATATCCCTCCTAAAGGTTTACCGCCGCTTTCTGGCCAGTCTCCATGATCCCCCGCTTGATCTCGTTGGCTGTCATGTATTCGGCATGAAATTTGTCGACCAGGTACTTACAGGCATCCCAGGGGTCGACTTTTTCTCCACACGTAAATACGTCAACTGCGGCGTAGCCAAGTTCCGGCCAGGTATGGATCGCCAGATGGGACTCCGAAATTACCACCACACCACTTACCCCTTGAGGGCTGAACTTGTGGAAGACGCATTCCCTGATCTCGGCCCCTGCTGCCAGCGCTGCGTCCTTCATATACTGCTGGACCTGCTCCAGGTCATCCAGGACCTCGAATGCGCAACCGTACAATTCAGCTAAAACGTGACGCCCCAAAGAGTTTAGCGTTGTCATTAATAGTCTCGACCTCCTCCATTTTTCGTTATTTCGGCGAAATAAACGTAAAAAAAGGAATTTAACCGGTACCTAATTACATATCTCGGTACCCTGTTCCAGTCCTATTAGATTTTAACACTTCGTTAATAATTGTCAATAATTTTTTTAACCCTGGATTCGGCGACCTGATTGGTCAAAACGCCTATTTCCCCGATCTCCACGCTGACAATATCACCCACCCGCATCGCCCCGATGCCTGCTGGCGTACCCGTCATAATCAGATCCCCCGGATAGAGGGTCATGACCGTGGAGACGAAGCTGACCAACCGATCCACCGGAAAGATCATCTCCCTTGTTGAAGAATCCTGACGAGTTTCCCCGTTCAGGATCAGTTTTATGCTTAGATTGTCAGGATCCAGATCGGTGGACAACCAGGGCCCCACCGGACAGAAAGTATCAAAGGACTTGGCCCTGGTCCATTGGACGTCGCGCCCCTGTAGATCCCGCGCGGTTACATCGTTGGCGCAGGTGTAACCCAGGATTCCGGCCCTGGCCTCAGAAGCGCCGGCATCCTTGAGCCGTTTCCGAATTACCACGGCCAACTCGGCCTCGTAATCCACGCGTTTGCTGCTGGCAGGATGGATGATCCGCTGCCGGTGACCGATCAGGGCTGACGGAGGTTTTAAAAACAGGAGCGGCTCTTCCGGCAGCGGTATCCCCAGCTCCCTGGCGTGGTCGCGGTAGTTCAGCCCAACGCACACGATCTTGCTGGGGTTGCAGGGCGGAAGCAGTTCCAGACCCTCCAGCGGGAGCGACGATTCCCCCGGACTCCAATCACCATAGGGGCTGCCCGGCAGCAGGCGCACCTGAGTCCCTGAAACCACTCCCCAGGCATCTCCTTGCAGGTAATGAAACCGTACCAGCTTCATTCTAGCTCCTCCTTGGTAGCATTGTTGACATTAGGGACGGTTCTCATCGACACAATCAGTGAAGCTATGATAATGGAAACCCTGCGCCATCAATGTGCTGGCGCAGGGATGAGACCCCACCCAGAGGGTACCCGCCAGCTACATTGGGCTAAGATGCTGTGTTTTCAAATTCTTAGACAGGCTGAATAATTATACCACAACAAATAAAAAAAACGGGGCGTCTGTCTCCCCCGTTTGTCTTCAGATGGTCAGAGTGGCGGGACTTGAACCCACGACCTCTTGCACCCCAAGCAAGCG
>JBEKFU010000091.1:0-6365 GCA_050013155.1 Thermacetogeniaceae bacterium
TCGCTGACTTGGATAGGGAAGATGGATCATTTCATGGTGAGGGGTTTATAGGACATAATGGGTTTGATCGAGAAGATTTATCCAAAAAGCTTGAAAGCATTGGATTCATGAATATAAAGAGTGAGATTTGTTTTCAGATACCCAAGAAGCATGGAGATACTGTAGTGAAGTTATATCCACTTTTTGTTATGGTAGCACAAAAGCTATAGTTTGAAAGCTTACCGTCCGTGGCCTGCCGGGGTAAAGTCTGGACAAACTGGGGTCGTGTGAGTATTTTTAGGGTGTGGCGGATGAACGGGATGGCTGGCGTAACAGTGCGTCATCACGAATAATGGGAGATGATTTTTGTGGAGTTACAGGAGGCAATAGCAAAAAGACGAACCTAAGGGATTTTTCTTGAAGCTGCTGGAGTGGATGTCCTGGACGTATCGGGTGGCTTTAGCGGATTCCCCGAGACAGGCGAGCAGGGATATTTCGCTCCTCTGACCGAAGCCTTAAAGCAGGTGGTCGGCATCCCGGTTATTCTGACAGGCATCAAGGATGCCGAGACAGTCTGTGTCAGACTCGCTCTGGGCTAAGAAGGAGAAGGCAGTGCATGGCTCTCGGAGATGTCATGGGGGTATGGGGGTCGGTATGTTCGATATTCGGCAGATGGACACGGCTCTGTATACGCTATCTTGAATAACATCCAGTAGCGGTGTCCATATATTGTGACGAACAGGATGTCTTGGTTCTAGAGGCGCATTGAGAACGCTTTTCCATCTGTCCGGCTCTGAACCTCCAAGAAGCCAGATAGGAAATTGTGGATCCCCGCTTTCTTTTTTCATATAAATTACCTCCAGTCGCTTTTACGATTCGTCAAAAATGGGATGTAAAATTACCCAGCTTAAAACTATATTGCAATTTAACCTATGAATAGTTAACATATTGCTATATTTAACTACCTATAGTAGCTAGTTATTTCTTTTATGCTACTATATGTAAAGAAGGGGGCAGCGAGATTGGATGAGATCGACATGCAGATATTGAAGATACTGCAGGATGATGGGAGGGCCTCGCATGAAGAGATCGGCAGGCGGCTCAACCTGTCCAGGCCCACCATTCACCAGCGGGTTAAAAAACTTGAAACCGATGGTGTGATCAAAAAATACAGGACGGAAATCGACTGGCGGAAACTGGGCCAGACCATCAACGTCTTTATCCTGGTGAAAGGAATCAGGTGCAAAGAGGCAGCCGGCAAAATCATGGCAATCGAAATTCCGGATACGAATGTTGAAGAGTGTCACATGATTGCTGGTGAATGGTGCATGCTGATCAGGGTCAGAACCGACACTCCGCAGAGTATAGCTGCTTTTCTCGATGCCCTACGGGATCATGCAGGGGTGGCGGAAACGAATTCCATGTTTATTCTGTCCACTGTTTATGAGTGAGGATTTAGGAAAAAGGTGGCATGTGTCAGCGGGGGGGGCGAATGGAGCGACAAGCCGTAGTGTTGAAGAGGAGCATCAACTGGGCGCAGGGTGTGGCCCTGACGATCGGGGCGGTTTTGGGGTCCGGGGTGCTGGTGCTACCCGTGTTGGCGGCACAACTGGCAGGCCCGGCCTCGCTGGTGAGCTGGGCGCTGATGGGTTTGCTGGCCATTCCGTTAGTTGCTACGATTGGCAACCTGGCCAGCCATTGGCCGGAGGCCGGCGGAATTGCCGCTTATGCCCGGCGGGCTTTCGGGCACAGGGCAGGTACTGCCACCGGATGGTTGTTCCTGGGCACGATCCCGATCGGGGGGCCGATCATGGCTCTCGTGGGGGCCAGTTACCTGGGAGCGTACCTGTCATTCACACCGCTGGACATTCTGTTCACGGCTGCCCTGATGCTGGCGCTGGCCATCCTGTTTAATTACCTGGGGATCAACCTGTCTGGCAGGGTGCAGATGGTCGTGGTCGGCATCATCGCCCTGATCTTGCTGGTGATCATCCTGTCTGCCCTGCCTAACGTGAGTGGCCAGGCTTTCATCCCCTTTGCCCCTCACGGGTGGATACCGGTTGGGGTTGCCATGACGGTTCTCTTCTGGGCGTTCGTGGGCTGGGAGATGGTCGTCCACCTGGCGGAAGAATTCCAGGATCCGGGGCGGGACATCAAACTCAGCTTGGGTATCTCCCTGATCGTGATCAACTTGCTGTACCTCTTGCTGGCCTTTGTGATCGTTGGAACGAGGTCCTATCTTGAAGGCAATAAAATCGCCGTTTTGGCGACGATGATTTTCAGGATCTGGGGCCGGCCGGCGGGGGCTGTTGTCGCCGCCCTCGGTTTCATAGTGTGTTACGGATCGCTGCATACATACGTGGCAGGCTTCTCCCGCCTGGTCTATGCCCAGGCCCGGCAGGGGGATTTTCCATCGTTCTTTTCCAGGCTGCACACTGTCTACCAGACACCGCACCGGGTGTTGTTGTCCCTGGCGCCCGTGTTCGCCCTGGTACTCTGCCTGGACTTCTTTTGCCACCTGGACCTGACTGTGTTGATTCAGTTTACCTCTGCTATTTTTATTGCGCTATATATTGTCTGCATGGCGGCGGCAGTGAGGCTGCTGAGAGGGTTTGGCAGGGGCCGGCTATATGCGGTCATCTCACTGGTTGTGTGTCTTGGTGTCTATCTGTTTACCGGCTGGGCCGGGTTATACCCGGTGCTTCTGGGCACGGTGGGATGGATTGTGGGGACAAGACAACAGGCATGAGCGAAACTGCAGCCGGTAGCAAATCTTCTTTAGATATTTGAACAAAGCCATTTTTTTCATAAAATCGATGGGTAGCTAAAAATTTTCAGTTGTTCCCAGGTAAATCTCCTTGATTTTCTTGTCATCAGCCCACTCCGTGGCTCTTTGCAGCAGCTTTTTGGCCCTAGGGAGGTGCATTCCCATCTCTAAGAAGAGTGCTGGCCTATTGCTCTTCCGTGAAGCCTTAGGCCACCTTGAGGTGCTTTTGGTTCATCCGGGTGGTCCCTTCTGGGCAAGGAAGGACGAGGGCTCGTGGTCCATTCCGAAGGGTGAGCTTGAAGAGAACGAGGATCCTCTGAAGGCTGCCATGCGGGAGTTCGAGGAAGAGACAGGGTTTGCAGTTGCCGACAGTCCGATCCCTTTAGAACCGCTACGCCAACCAAGCGGCAAAGTAGTTTACGCCTGGGCGATAAAAGGAGACCTCGACCCTGCGCGGTTGAAAAGCAATACTTTCTTCATGGAGTGGCCGCCAAGGTCTGGGCGACAACAGGAGTTCCCTGAGATTGATCGTGCTGAGTGGTTTACCATCGAGTTGGCTATGCAGAAAATTCTAAAGGGCCAAGCAGCATTCCTTGCCCAACTTCAAGAGGGGAATCATAGAAGCGAATAATAGCGTTTATGTTAACGGGAATGTAGCTTGTAAAGCTCAGCCTCAAGAACTGTTCAGCTCATCATACAGCCTGATATACTCCTTTCTGCCGTCCGGATGACACAGGAAGACCCCTTTGTCATCGCCGATAGTTGCGCGGCCAGCGGCGTGATGTTTTGCAATCTCTTCCTTGATGCCTGCGGCCAGCATTGCTTCCTTCTCCTCATCGCTCATTTCCCAACGGCCCTTTTACGATCGTCGGGCGGGAAAGCCCACGGACTTTAGCCGTGGGATGAAAGCCCGCTCCCAGCTATTGCCCAATCCGCTATATTATTCTATAATAGAACATATATGCGGAAAGGGGGTGAAACATTTGGCCCGTAAAGGAAAAAGACCGGATAACATGATCACGCTAACGGCCAAGGCAAAGATAACGGACATTTCTGATCAGGACGCTCTCTGTCTCTCCATGATAGGTTATTTCGCCACCAAGCTCTGGAATGTCGCCAACATGAACCGTAATGCTGCATGGAGCGACACCGGTAAAATTCCCAGCTTCTATGACCAGTGTAAGTCCATGAAGGACAACCGTTGGTGCAAACTCCTGCCATCTCAGACGTCCCAGGAGATTCTTGCCGAACTGGATGATTCGTATCGTTCCTGGTACAAACTTCGGAAGAACGGAGACAAGAAAGCCAGGCCGCCGGGGTACAGGAGAAAGACAGAGTTGTCCACCGTCACTTTCAAACAGAATGCCTTTGCGATGGTAGCACCTGATCAGGTAGAGCTTCGGCTGCCAAGCGATATTGATCGGGAGAGTATCCGTCTTAGCTTTATCCTGCCCAATAAGGTGAGGCTCGGCCTTGTCAAGCAGGTGAAACTCACCTACGCATCATCTACCGGCGACTGGTATCTGCACATCACGCACTGGCAGACAATATCCTACCGAAATACCGGAAACGTGATGGCACTCGACTTGGGTATAGTCAATATCATCGCCGGCATCATCTCCACCGGGCAATCGTTCATCATACCCGGTGGAGAGTTGTTGGCGCTTGACCGCTACTTCCAGAAAGAGAAAGCCAAGTGCAGCAAGTCATCCAGTAAAAGGTGCCGCAGGCTCAATCACCTGTGGTCGGTTCAGCGTAACCACTACCTGCATGCCATTAGTAAGCGGATCGTGGAAATCGCCCTGTCCAATAACGTCTCAACAATTGTCATTGGCGACTTAAAAGGTATTCGTCAGGACAAAAACTGGGGCGACAGGGGCAATCAGAAACTTCACGCCTGGCCGTTTGAGAAACTGATTCAGTTGATCGCCTACAAAGCCGCATTAGCTGGAATCCGCGTCATCAAGGTATCCGAACGCAATACTTCGACTACCTGCCCGGTTTGTGGCAAGAGATCCAAGTCCGCCCGAATACAAAGAGGACTATTCCTGCACTGCGGACAGGCATATAACGCTGACCTAGTAGGTGCATGGAACATTTTGCAAAGGTATCTCCAAAGCGTGGGGCAACCCGCTCTAGGAGTAGTGGGCGCACTGGCACGCCCGGCAGTTAACCTGTTCGTGTGGAGAAAAACCACACCGTTAGGCCGTGAACAGGGGACGTTCAAACAGGCTGCATAGTCTGCGAGAGCTGCTGCGAATTATAAAACCGTCTGCACCACGACTCCGTGGAACCCCACGGACTTCAGCCGTGGGAGGATGTCAGCGGTGTACTTTTTCGGGGTTCAGCGCCCAAGCATTATTGACGGAGTGCAACTTGGAAAAAAACTCCCATTAATTTGGCTTGCGTTTTTTAAACCTCCATATTATAATTTACTCAGGTACTTACAATAATACGTACGTGGAGGTGATTTGACGTGGTGGTGAAATACACAGGCTCCATGACTACTGTGGGGAATTCTCAAGCCATCCGGTTTGAAAAATCTTTTTTCCAGGCATTAAAACTGCCTGTACATATTCCGGCTCGTTTTTCCGCAAGCATCTTACAATCAGGACAAATCCTACTCTCAGTCGAAAGGTCTGAACCGGAATTTGAGGAGGTTGAAGCCCCGTATCTTGAGGCGTTTCTAGGCTTTATCGAACAGTCTTTTCTGGCTGCGCCAGAAAAGAGATTGGTTCCTGTGACCGAAGAAATAGCGGCTGCCGCGAAGCGCTTTGCTAACGCCGTGCCGGCCGTAAGCGACGACGAGGAGTTTCCTGACGATGTCCTTTGAATCGAACGGCTGGAAGCTGTTATTTACGGAAGAAATGCAGGCACTCTATGACAAACTAGTGCAAGAATCAGATGCCATTCTTGCGTCGACTCATGACGTCCATCATCCAAAAATCAAGTTTAGGCGTCGGGTAGACTCGATTATATTTGAAGAGGTGCCACAGGACCCAGGGAAACCGGCTTATAGGCAAGGGAATACTCTCGGTTCTGATGCACGGCACTGGTGTCGCGCAAAGTTCAACGGTCGATTTCGATTGTTTTTCTGGTATAACTCTGAAAGTAAATCGATCGTATATGCTTGGCTGAATGACGAGAATACGCTTCGGAAGGCTGGCGCAGAATCTGACCCATATGTTGTGTTCTGCAAGATGCTTGACCGCGGCAACCCACCCAATTCGTGGGAAGAACTCATAGCAGCATGTGAGCAAAATAAGAAGGCAGCAAAACCCACAAAGCCCTCGAAATGAGGGCTTAATGTTCATATTTTCTTATAAGACGGCTGAAATAGCCTCGGGTTCGACAGTGAATAGTGAAATATGACCTTTTCAAAAATAGCAATCGCACAACCACGGGCTTTTCAGGTATCGAGTTCATAAAAAATCTCAAAACGCCTAGGAACACGATATATCATTTACGATCTTGACATGACGGAGCATACACGTTTATAATATAGACATGTACATACGAACAACGTCCAGGAAAAACAAAGATGGTTCGGTAGTCCGCTACGTGCAACTCGCCCACAATGTCTGGGACCCGAAGGCCGGTTGCTCCAAGACGGAGGTCA
>JBEKFU010000092.1:0-6245 GCA_050013155.1 Thermacetogeniaceae bacterium
CAAGTTGCCCTCGGCCTGATAAAAACCCTGATCGGCATGTAGAGCGGATCGATCGCTATGTTTGGACAGTCCAGCCTAGAGAGGGGAATGTAAATTGAGAAAAATTGCGCATGTTCTGTTTTTGCTATTATTTTGTCTGGCCTTTTTCATGCCTAATTGTGCTCTAGGAGCAGAGGGCGGCGCAGCCAGCCAGATCGTGGACAGCAGTGCGCCGGTCCTGGATATAACTCTGTATGCTTCCAGCACATCCGTTCCGGCAGACAATACGACCGTGTCGTATATCGTTGCCGAAGTCAGGGACGGAGCGGGCAACCTTGTTCCGGGAAGCGAGGTGACCTTCCAGGTTGCTCAGGGTCCAGGGGTACTCTCCGCTACCACCGTCCAGACCGATTCGTCCCAAGACCCCAATAAGAGAGGCCGCGCTGTTGTTGCCATCAAGTCTGCCCAACCCGGGGATACAGCAGTACTGTGCTTCAATGATCTTTCGGATAGTTCACTGTTCATCACTTTCACCCCTTTCTATAACATCTCTGTCTCTTACCCGCCCATGCAGACCCTGGGACACAATATAGCGATGGAGTCTCAGAGGCTCACGGTTGTGATCAAGGACGCTGCCGGGGATCCTGTGGCCGGCGTTCCGGTGACCTTCACGACCGATCTGGGAGCCTTCAATGAGGTCCCTGCCGCCGAATTAGGGGGCAACGTGGAGGGTTTCGTTGGCGGTAGTGGCGCAGGGGGCACCGGCTCAGGAATGTCGGGTGAGGTGTTTGATATGAGCATTAAATCCTTGACAATAACCACCGCTAAAACTGGCACGATAACTGGCGAAGCGGTAGTGGACCTGATATCCAATACTACCGGAACTGCCAATGTCACCCTTGCAGTCGGAGAGCAGAACCGCACCCTGACAGTCACTTTCCCGCCCATGTACTCACTGGTACTGTCGGCCAGCCCCGCAGCGGTACCGGCAGATGACATGAAGGTTGCGACCATTGAGGCCATAGTCATAACAAATAAGATACCAGGTGGCATCGCTGTGATCTTCACAACAGATCGCGGGTCGCTCTCTGCTGAGTCCGCCATTACCAACAATACTGGCAATGCCTTTACGACCATCCGGTCTAGTCAAGCAGGGGTGGCCACCGTGACGGCTACGATTGGATCCGCAAACACCATTAAAAATATGGTAACTGTGACTTTCAAACCCCCGTATTCATTATCACTATCATCCTCACCACCAACGACTCAGGAGGACAACACCGGCTCATCCGACATCACGGCCGTGGTCAGGGATGCCTCTGGAAATCCCGTGAGCGGCGCCACCGTTACTTTCGCTGCAGATAACGGCACTCTCTCAGCAAACGCGTGCCCCACCGACGCCAAAGGGCAGGCTACCGTCAACCTCAGCAGAATCACCGCCAAATCTGTCACGGTGACCGGTAGATTTAATGATCTCAGCAGCACCACGGTGGTGTCTTTCTCTCCCGGCAATAGCAATAGCAACAATGCCCAAAACAACAATGCCAAAAATAATAGCAAAAACTATGCATCCCAGTTCACGGGCACCTATGATGTGAGCGTCAACACCAGCAGCACCAATGCATACATGCCCGGCGCCGCGGCAAAAAACTCCCAGTTCAGCGCCAAAGTCGGGGTGATCGATCAGGGCGACAGCATGGTGCTCGACACTTATTACAAGTCCATCCCCATCAACCTGGTGGCCAAAGTCACCGGCAGGACCCAGGACAGCGCAAAATGCACATTATCATTCAACCTGGCCAATAAGACCGTTTCCGGAGAGGCAATCCTCACTTTCACGAGATCAGGCGATACCTTCTCCCTGAGCGGTATGGGGGAGGGGGCCTATGTCCGCCCCTATACTCCGGAGAAGGGGGCTGACTATCATCCGGGTTCGGGAACCGTGACCGGAACGCGTCTCTCGACGGCGCTGCCGAACAATGTCGATACCAGCCAGGGGGGAGTAGGCAATGTGGGCGACATCCCCGGTCCGGATAACGAGACACAGGCAGTGACGGGCGTCCTCGGCCCGGGATTGGTTGCTCTCGGAGCCGGACTTGCCGGCGGTCTGGGTGGCGGTGGAGGAGGCCCCGACTTCCCATACCCGTCAGAGCCAGATGTTGTTCCTCCTGATGGCGGCGATGGCGGCGGCGGCGATGGCGGCGATGGCGGCGGCGATGGCGGCGATGGCGGCGATGGCGGCGGCGATGGCGGCGGGGAAGGCGTCGGCACTTACCCGGATGTAACAACAATGGTGCCGCCGGTGGACTGGAGCACCCAGCCACCGCCACCACCTGTGCCACCGGATAGCGGAGTTCCGCCATCCCCCGAAACGCCTACTACCGCGGCAGGGCCTCCCGTGGAGCCGCCTGTGCAGCCAACCCCGAAGGACGGGGATATACTCAAGATGCATAGCAATAGCGATGACAAGGACTATGAGTATTACTATGACGCTGACCAGGGCAAATATATCAACGTGCAGACGGGGAACGAATACAATCCCGAGTACTTCAAAGATGTCGATCAGCAAGGTCTCATGAATAAGCAAGCTCAAGCCGATTATCAGGACTATCTGAACCAAACTGCGGCCGACACGCAGAAGGACCTGGCTTACCTGCACCAGGTGGAGCAGAGCGGCAAGGACATGAAGGCCCAGCTGGACCACCTCGATAAACTGTCGGATGATACCTATGGTTTGAATACCTCGGATGATGAGAAACAGAAAATTCGTGACAACCTCATGCAGCAGGAGTCCAACCTCGTAGATGGCGGCAGCCTGGATGCCGACAAGATGAATGCCATCACCCGGTTTATGAAGGACACGTATGCGGGAAAAACGGCTGACGAATCGACTCTGCCGGCGGCCTACGACGGGATGTCGGTCTCGAACTGGATGACGCAGGGAGCGATCGACACGACTGTCGATATCGCGCAGTCAGGGATCGATGCGGCGCATGCCGTGCTGACCGGAACAAACAAGGATGGGAGCATCTCGGTGCTGGGCATCATCGGCAGAGTTGGTATTGACGTGGCTACCGGCGGCCAGGCCGAGTGGTTGATGACGCCGGCCGGGGCCGTGTGGAGCATGAAGGAAGATATCGACAAGGCCAAGCCAGGACAGGACGCCTCGGACTACTGGGTTGCCGGCAAGCAGATCTTGATGGTGGGCCTGGGCGAAGGGATTGGCAAGGTTCTGGGGTATGCCGGCGGCAAGGCGGCAGATGTTTTTGCCGAGTCCTTCCCGGCTGCCACCGAGTCGATCACCACGCTGGCCGGTAAGGCGTCCAATTTTGCATCGAGTACCGTCAAGTCGACCCAGGAGTTTTTAGGCCAGGATGTCGGCGAGGTGTTCGGGGCGACCTCGAAAGCGGGCGCCGGAGATGCGAGCGGTGTGCTCGGTCATGTCGAGCCGCCGGGCACCTCCCCCCTGTCGCCCCATGATCTCGAGATCAAGCAGAACGACGCCGACTATACCGACCTGATGAATAAGAAGCAAGAGACGCTGGATAACCTCAGCAGCAAGGTCAATGACGGGACGGTAACGCAGAGCGATGTCCGCGATGTCATGAGAAACGAGACGGCGAGCCGCGACCTGAAACTCGATACCAATGACCCGGCGGTCCAGAGTAAGTTCGTGGAAATCCAGCAGGAAACGATCTACAAACCGACCAACCAGGAAACTTCGACAGAACTCTCCGGATTGTACGGCAAGGACATCACCGTGGAGAGCGTCCGCACACCCAAGGCGCAACTTGGAGAAGCTGCGGGCGCCCTGGACCACGAGCAGGTGGTGAGCAAGATCGGCGCCGACAACGATGTTCATGCCTACTATACCGAGGTCGGACCCGACGGCCAGTTGGTCAAGACGGAACTCCCGCCGGAGCAGTGGGAACACGTCTACAACAAGAACTTTGCCAAGAACACGGAGATGCTGAACCCGGACGGCACCTTCAACTCCGCCGGCGCCGGCAAGGAGGTCCCTGATGGCAACTGGACAGGGAGCCAGGATGAGCAGATGAAGGCATGGGCGGCAGCGCATAAACAAGAGGTCGGCGATGTCTACAGCGCTGAGAGCGGCCGGGACTTCAGCACGATGTCCACCAGCATGGCCGGGGGCGACAAGGTAGCGGCTACGGGCGTGAGTGCCGCCGGCCTGGCCAAGGGCGGCCAGGGCACCCTGATCGATGCCGGGGGCCTCTCCTACATGGAAAAATACAAGTTCAACAACACCTGGTCGCAGGGCGGTGTGGCCAACCAGACCGAGGCGATGGAGCAGCTCAGCAAGTTCGGCAAACAGGTGGATGAACTGACCACGGGCTACCAGGCGCAGGGATACAGCGTCCAGGGCATGCCCGACAATATGAAGCAGGCCCTCAACGTGATCAGCGACCGGGACCTCAGCCCGCTGAAAAGAGCCGATCTGATCCAGGACCTGGGCTTCAACGGCCCGCAGGATCTGGCCGACAAACTGTCCGGGCGGATCGAGGGTCTGAAGATGGCACAGAAGGCCGGGTTGGGTATCGTAGGTGAATTTACCGGTGAGTTCACCAAGCAGGCGGCTGCCGCCGAGGTAACCGACAAGTTACAGAAACAGTTTGAGGATAAAGAAGGAGGTAGTTGAGATGGAGACCAAACAAGCCGGGCCACTGGCCTTCCGTTTGCCGAAAAGCGAGATGGCAGCAGTGATCAAGGGCCCCCTGGGGTTGCAGTGCAGCCGCCTCTCCCCCTTGGCAGGGATCACCCCCGAGGTGTCAGGAGAATTGTCCCCCGCTGCCGGGGCAGTGGCCAAGCACCCGGTCTTCCGGACCGCTGCCTCGATCATGGCCGATCCGCAACTGGAGATTCACTCCCTGAAGGGCGGCAGCTCCGCCGCCAGCGAGAACTTCGCCGTCTTTGGGCGGCCGGCAGCCGGCGGGCAGGGCCTGGCCAGTCTGCACGCCTCGGAGGACGCCCTGCTGGTGCTGTATTTCGAGAGCCCGGAT
The DNA here is from genome assembly GCA_050013155.1 of Thermacetogeniaceae bacterium. GTDB lineage: Bacteria > Bacillota > DSM-12270 > Thermacetogeniales > Thermacetogeniaceae > Palsa-1188. The sequence continues at coordinate 5,001 of JBEKFU010000092.1, forward strand.
GACTTCATCGATTGGTGGGTTAACCAGTTTGCCGTCAAGGTGCACGAGCCGATCGCCAACCTGATCACACCCACCCTGCCGCTGGAGGTCCTGATGTGCCTCTTTCACACCATCGACTCCTTCCGCCGGGCATATATCTACAGCTTGTTGAGCTATGCCCCCAGGCAGGAACTGTTCATCAGCAAGGCCGAGTTTCTGGACAGCATGGGGGCGGCCCTGCGAAGCAAGGATACCCGCTGGCTGCTGCCGGCGCTCTTTGCCCTGACCCCGGGACTGGGCGGAGGCAGCCTGAACCTGCTGCCGGACCACCTCGATTACATTGAGAACATGGGCTTTATCCGGCGCGCCAAGAGCCCCGGCAGCGGGGAGGAGATCTTCAAGTTCGGCTACAAAGGCACCAGCATCGGGACGGAGTTCTGTTTCACCTGGTTGTCGTCCCTGGGATGGGAGGCCTCAGTACTCGATGAGTCCACCAGGCGGTCCCTTTCCATCCACTTCCTTGCACAAACAGCAATCAGCAATCACCTCTTCACTCTAAAAAAGAATCAGGATGGTTCATTTAACAGCGACCATCAACCGCTGGTCTTTGACCAGTTGAAGGAAAAGATGAGCGAGTGGCTGAAGGTGACCATCAAGGAGGCAGCGGGCAATCAGGCCGCGGCTGCAATCCCTGCGGCTTCTGCAAAGCCTTCCTGCCCCAAGTGCGGTGTCAGCATTGAGGCTGGCGCTAAATTCTGCACAGAGTGCGGGACCCCGTTGAAATCCTAGAATGGACTTATAAGCAGTCGGGGAGGTTTTACCAGTGAAGAAGGGTATTCTGTACGGGATCGTTGCATTGGTGGTCATCGGCCTGATCATTGGCGGCTGCATATTCTTTCAGCGTCAAAAAAAGGAAGCCCAGATCAAACAGCATGGGCAGCAGTTGCAAGCACAGGTCGTTGCCGAGACCCGGATCGGTGAAGTGGCTGCAGTCACGGCAGATCGGCTGACCATGCAGGTCAGCGCGGGTGGGAATGATGCCGGCAAAACCCTTGACCTGAATACTACCGGCGCAACCAAGGTTCAGATAGGCAACGGAACTATCAACAAGACCGGCGACAAAGTCGATCTGACCAAGTGGTTCAAGGCAGGAGACATAGTGATGGCTCTCGATGTCAATGGAAATGCCCGGCTTTTGGCCAGGACACTAAGGCAGGGCGAGGCCCAACCGGCGATTATCCAATAGCTGGACCTTCTATCCAGGAC
>JBEKFU010000093.1:0-6722 GCA_050013155.1 Thermacetogeniaceae bacterium
CAAAATCACTTATATTTTCAGATGTCAATTTCACGATCTCTGCTATGGTCATGCTTTTCACCAGCCTATCTCTGTTCCAATAATTCCATAAGGAAATATTTTGTTTTCGGTTGTATCATGCTTGCTGGGAAATACTTCTGTATGATATTCAATATATCGTCCACGTTTTTAAGTTTTAAATGATTTAGCAAAAATATAACATCATCCTGATCTTTGGTGCCTGCTAATCTTAATGACATACATTTCATTGCCAGCATATATTCGGGCGAGGGAATAAATATCTTTAAGTGGCTCATGTTTTGAAATATCTTCATTTCCCTGTTCGGTGTTACAAAGCCCTTTACGGAGTCATTTAACCAATCAGGTGGCAAATTATAATCCTGGGCTATCTGTTTGGCTATATCATAAATCGCTTGCTTCGGCTCAAATACAGCATCTATGTCCTTCGTCGCCGATCTGGCATTAAAGGCAAGGCACATTACAGTACCACCAAACAGCCATATTTGTCCTTTTATGTCCTTCGCCTTAAGTCGTTTATTCAACTCTTTTAAATACATTAATATTTCCGCTTTATCCACATAAAACACTCCCCACCCATTATTATACCACTATGAAGCAAAAACGTAAAAAACAATCAAGTCTTTTCACGTGCGTCCTGGTCGGGCTTGAACAGGGCGGAGATTGCCTCGATCTTGGCGGTTGACATGAAATCTTTGAAGGCCCTGGTCTCCGCCTCTGCCTTAACCATCCTCCCGTAGTTCTCCGTGGTGGGATCGATCTGCTGGCCATTCAGGAGCGAGAACTGGATCTGGCTGCCGGACGACTCCCATTCCAGGTAACCTGATTCCCTGAGCACTCTCAAGCCGAGGATCACGGCGATCTCCAGTTCACCGGTGCTCGAAGCCAGGTGCTCGAGGGTGGTGCGGTTGCCGTGGCCTGCCACATGCTTGAGGATGGACATCAGCCTCCTGATCAAGGGCGCAGGCGCTGAGGCGGCGCCTGCCGGATAGGCTAGCGCCAGCTTGCGGCACCTGGCAACGGCCAGCATCTCCCGGAGTACAGACAGGTGGGCGGGGACACTCGTGAGCGCCAGTGTATCGCAGACCCTGATGGAGTACCTGTTGGCGCGCCCAGAGGCGGTGCCGGGTCCAGTGGACCGGGCGCGGGCGGCCGGCGGGGCGCCTTCCCCGAACAGGCAGGTATCACCTCCGGGCAGTACCGGCAACCGGTTGCTGGGCGCAAATCTCACGTCCACGATCTCGAGCTGCCGCTCGCCAAGCACCGGTTCCGGCTCTTCCCGGTTCTGCGCTGCCGCCATCCGCTCGATCACCAGTTGGATCCCGGTCGTGCCGTTGTAATCATTGCGGTTCAGGGTGTAGATCACGTCAACCGGCAGACCGGCATCGGGCGCCTCCCTGTTCCACCACCGGAGGGCGGTCCGGGAAGCGCCGTCCTTGCTCAGGACCAGGCGCTGGTGCCGTCCGCCGCCGATGCTCCTGCAGGCCTCGATCCTGGCCGCAGTGGTGAGGAACCGGGGGGACGGGTTGCCCTCTCCGAAGGGGGCAAGCAGGCGCAGCTTCGTGAAGCTGTCGAGGTCTACCGATGCGAAAGGGATCTCGGCGTCCACATCCGGTCTATCTGTTGCAATTGCCGCCGTTGTTTTCAGGGCGTGATCCAGCTCTGTCTTCAGGGCCTGGCAGAAGGGGGCGAGGTCTTCCCTGCGCAGGGAGAATCCGGCGGCGCCGGCGTGTCCGCCGAACCTGGTCAGGCGCCCGGCGACCCGGGACAGGCAGCCGTACATGTCGACTCCCTCGATCGAGCGGGCGGACCCGACCACGGTCTCCCCGTCCTCCTTGAGGGTCATCAGCGCAGCCGGCGCCTTGAATGATTCCACCAGCCGGCCGGCGGCGATCCCGATGATCCCCTGGTGCCAGGTTTCGTCGAACAGGACCAGGGAACCGTCGGTCTCGATACCCTCAAGACTGTCAAGAACAGACTCCACGAGTTGCCGCCGCAGCCTGTTGTCATCATCCACCCCTTGCGCCAGCAATTCTGCCTCCTGGAGGTCGTCGCAGAGCAGCAACTTCACGCTGATATCGGGTGCGTTCACCCGGCCCGGGGCGTTGAGGCGGGGGGCGATCTGGAAGCCGATGCCCTCCTCGTTCAACTCGGTGATGCCGCACAGCTTCATCAGGGCGGCGATCCCGGCGAGAGGCGCAGTGGTATTGATCGCTGCCAGGCCCCTCTGCAGCAGGTAGCGGTTCTCTCCCAGGAGGGGGACGACATCCGCCACCAGGCCGAGGGCGACCAACTGCAGGAGGCGGTCGTCCACGGGATGCGCCAGGCGCCTGCAGAGGGAGACGGCCAGGAAGTAGGCCACCCCCACACCGGGGAGCGACCGGCAGGGGTGGCCGGGATCCAGCATCTTGGGGTTCACCACCGCGCAGCCTGTGACCCGGTCCTCGGGGATGTCATGGTGATCGGTGACGATCACCCTCATCCCCAGGTCCTGTGCCAGCCCGACCTCGGCGCGGCTGCCGATGCCGCAGTCGCAGGTCAGCAGCAGGCGGCAGCCGTGGGCTGCCAGATCCCTGATGACGTCGCCGTTCAGGCCGTACCCCTCGGTGAACCTGTTCGGGGCATGGTAGATGACGTCCGCTCCCAGCGACCTGAGGACGCGTACCAGCAGGGCGGTGGCCGAGACCCCGTCCACGTCGTAGTCCCCGTAAACGCACACCCGGGCGCCGGAGGCCAGGGAGTCCGCCAGCACCTCGACGGCGTCATTCAGGCCCGGCAGCGCCGAGGGGTCGGCAGGGGTATAGCAGTCCGGGTATAGAAACGCCCTGGCGGCATCCAGTGTCCGGTAGCCCCGGTTCCAGAGGATCCGGGCGACCAACGGGTCGTTGACCAGTTCCAGGATGTCCCGGGCGATCTCCTCTTTCCCTGATCCGAACATGGCAGACCCTCCTACTCGATGTCGTCCCAGGATAGCGAGAGGTCGTCGTAGTCGTCCTCTTCCGGTTCGACTGACGACGCCCCGCGGCAGATGGGGGAGTACTCGCAGGCCTGGCAGACCCTCTCGTCGGTGGTTGCCGGGAAGCTGTCCCGGTCCTTACCGTCGATCTCGGCAATCGCCTCCCGCAGCCACTCCTCGTCCTGCCGGAAGCGCCTCTCGTCATACTGCAGGGTGACGGCGCCTTCCGGGTAGCGGGGGTTCCAGTAGATCATCGCCACGTCGGCGGGGGTGATCGGGCGGCCCCAGTAGCCGTCCCCCGCCCTGACCATCAGGTACCGGTAGACGAGGGTCTGGAGGGTGTTCTCGCAGCTCTTGCCGGATAATCTGCGCCGGTCGGTCTTCCAGTCGTAGATGACGACCCTGCCGGGCGCCAGCACCACCAGGTCATACTTGGCCACCAGCCGCACGGGGCCGTCTTTCAGCCTGAGTTCCTGCTCGGGCAGGAAGACCAGGCCCGGGGCGAGGGGGCGGAAGCGGTACAGCGCCTCCAGCCATACCCCGAGGTCTCCGCCATATCTCTCTTGCTGACCGCTGGCGAAGTACCGGTTGGAGACGAGGTGGAAGTCCCTGCCCAACTCCACCTGTTCGCTGATCGGTCGCGGCCAGTAGAGGCCGTCCAGGTACCGTCTGCGGAACCTGAGCTGGCAGGACTGGTAGATGGACAGTGCCAACTGGCTGTAAAAGAAGTCATGAGTGATGAGTGATGAGTCATGAGTCATGAGACATACGCCTTCTTTCAACAGAAACTCGGAGGCCTCCGATAATACGTCCTGTCTCTATTGCCAGGCCCATCAACTCATCGAAACGTTGTTTGTCTAAATATCCATTATCTAAGGCAATATAAAGTTGGGACCTCACTTCCGCACATGAAGACTTGGCAATGGAAGGATATTGGTGAAATTCACGTGGATTCCCCCGCTCGAATCCTTCCGCGATGTTGGACATTATAGACACAGCGGCTCTCTGAATTTGGTTGCTTAAGCCATAGTCCTTGGCGAAAACTCCTTCCCGTGAAAAACAATAAACCTCGCGTGTTAGCTCCCGCGCTTTCTGCCATGCTAATAAATCCTCGAATTTCTCTATCTTTTTACCCATCACCCATCACCCATCACCCATCACCCATCACCCATCACTTCAATGTACCGTTGCAACTCCTGGAACACCTTGCTCGGGGGCAGTCTTCTGTTCCGGTAGTCGAAGCTGTGCGACCCGATCCACAGGCGCCGGCGCGCCCTGGTCAGGGAGACGTAGAGCAGGCGCAGTTCCTCGGAGATCTGGTTGATGTCGGCCCACTGCCTGATCCTGCTCTTGCCCGGATACTCCTCGCCTGCCAGGTACAGCAACTGGGCGCGGGCCATGGCCGGCGGGTTCCTGTACTCCTCTTTCAGGTACCAGGCCTCGCTCCGGTTGAACTGTCCGGGGTGTTCGAAGAACAGGTCCGGCGCCAGGCCGACCACGATCACCGTGTCCCACTCCAGGCCCTTGGCCTTGTGCTGGGTGGCGAGGGAGATCACCCCCGGCCGGGGTTCGTACCCCTTGAAGTCCCGGAGGACGCCGGCCATGTAGCGCAGGTTCGCCCTGACGGTGGCCCCCAACTCCCCGACCACCTCGAAGAGGCCGTATCCCGGGTGCTGCCTGAGCAGCATGTTGACCTGGGCGCAGAGATTGTTGGCCAGGTCGCGCTCGCTCCCCTCCAACCCGAGTTCGGAGGCCAGGTACAGGACGAGTTCGTCGGGCCGGAGGTGGGACATCTCCAGCCACCCCCTGATCTGTTGCAGCGCCTTCTGCAGGCGGGGCAGCATGCTGGCCGGCATCGCCTCGGCCAAGGCCGGCCAGTCCAGTTCGCCACCGATGGGGTAGAGCAGGTCCTCCGGACTTATCGCTGCGGCGAACTGGTGGAACTGGCCGTCGGCGTCATCTCCGATCCCCGGGACGAGGGCGCCCAGCACGGCTTGCAGGCGGTCGCCGTCGAAGGGTTCGGCGAGGAAACGCAGCACGGCCCAGATGGCGGCCACCCGGTGGAAGTCCTCGAGGTCATCGGGACGCCCGCCTACGAAATCGAACTCGATATCCCGCTCCTGCTTGAGCCGGTCGGCGATCCGGTTGAGGGAGGCGTTCTGCCTGGCCAGGATGGCGATGGTCGCCTCCCTGTCGCTGCGGGCGAGGTCGATGGCCAGTTGGGCGGCCGTTTGCTCCTCTTTCCTGCCATCGCCGTCGCAGAGGAAGGTGTGGATGCCAAACCCGTCCACCACGGGGTTGGGGTGGGGATCGCCGGGGTCGACACCCCTGATCTTGTGGTCCTCGAGGGCGTTCCGGCAGGGCCTGTAGACGTAGGATTCCCGCACCCAGTCCACGAGGTGGTTGGCGAGATCCATGATCTCCCCGGTGCTGCGGCTGGCCACTTCGATCGGCTGCCGGGGGTGCTCGAGGCAGAATCTCCTGAACAACTCGGGGTCGGTGCCGCTGAAGCGCATGATCCCCTGGTTGGTGTCGCCCACCCTGACCAGGTTGCCGTGTCCGGCGCTGAGCAGGTCGAGGATCTTCTCCTGCAGGGGGTTGGAATCCTGGGCCTCGTCCTCGAAGACGTGGGTCCAGCGCTCCTGCAGGCGCTTCCGCACTCCCTCGTCATCCCTCAACAGGTGATAGGCGTAGAGAATGAGGTCGTCGAAATCGACGGCCGCCTCTCGCCGCTTGCGCCTCTCGTAACTGTCCATGACCTCGAAGGCCCAATGCAGGAAGCCGTCCGGCGCCCCTTCGAGCCGCGCCCCGATCTCGCCCTGCTCGCTGGAAGTGAACCCCCTGAGCTTGATCAGCTTGATGATCTCCGGAATGATGCCGGTCAGGCGATCCCTCCATCTGGTTTCGTAGTATTCGTTCAGGCGCCCGCTGTCGAGGAAGATCTTCCAGCGGTGACGGTTGTTGCCCAGCCACCGCTCGACGATGCCCCTGAGCATCTCCGACCGCTGCTGCTCGTCCAGGATCTCGAAGGCCTCGTTGATCATCAGGTACTCCGGCCTCTCCTTGAGGATCATGGCTGCCAGGGAGTGCAGCGTTTTGACCTGGTACCCCCTGGGCGGCAGGCCGCGCTCGGCCAGGAACCGGGAGATCTTCCGCTTGAAGTTGGACACGGCGGAGTTCATGACGGTGAGGATGAGGATGGTCTTCCCCGCTCCGGGAACGGCGGGTACCGCCAGGCGCCCGCCCTCGTATGCGGCTACCCGGTCCTGACCGGGCCTCAAAACCAGTGATGAGTGATGAGTAATGAGTGATGAGTCATCATGCATGAGGGTCGCCTCTAGTATAATTCAGAATTCATGACTCCTGGCTTCTTTGTTCTGAGTTCTATCCGAGGAGGAGCTCCGGCAGGAATCCCTGCTGTTCGTAGCCCAGGCCGTTGTAGTCGCTCTGGACGACGGTCACTTTGCCGCGGCAGCGGTACAGCAGCCCCCTCACCTTGAGGGCGGCGCCCAGCCGGATGTTCGCCTGCTCCGCCTCGTCGTTCCAGACGCCGTCCCAGTCCTGTCGCATGACCTCGGGATTGCTGAGCTCCCGGTAGTCCTTCATGAACCAGGAGGCGTCGGAGCAGTCGACCCAGAACTGGTGGTCGAACGACAGCCCCGACTGGAACAGGCCGAGGGGGGTGGTGAGGATCACCGCTCCCGGCTCCGGTTCCTGGTTGTGAAAGACCTCGGCGGCCACGGTGCCC
>JBEKFU010000094.1:0-6083 GCA_050013155.1 Thermacetogeniaceae bacterium
ACGGCTCCGGGCAGGTGTCGCAGACCACTACAGGAAATTTGCCCTTCAGGTAGCTTAGCACCTTTGACAGCTCTGAACCAGTAAACCGTGGCAAGGTTTTTGACATCGGGCCTGGTATTACATAAAGGTTGTCCCTGACATTGACGAGTAGCCTGTCTATCTGTACCGGATCAATGCCATTCAAGTTGGATAGCTTTTCGATGCCCGGCACATCATGAACTTTGAAGAAAGTCGCCAGGTCAGGAGCTCCCAGAACGAGATCAACCAGTACCGTGGGTATGCCTGCTTTTGATAGGGCAGTGGCTATTGCTATTGCCGCCGTTGTCTTGCCCACACCACCCTTGTTGGCTGTGCTGACCACCAAAACGCCTCTTGTTTCCCCTACAGGGGTTAGCTCCTGCGCGGGGTATGTTTCCTCTGGCCTGGCTATGTACACCAGGCCGATCAGGATGCCGGCAACCGTGATCAACAATTCGACCCAGCCGAAGCCGGGCCAGAACTCGAATTTGGCGCTCACGTTTCTGGGAATCTGATACTCTCGCAATCGAACCACCCCCTACATAAAGGCTCCAATAACGGCCCTGCCGATCTGTTGGCCAATCCCCCCGACAGCAGCGCTGCCAATGCCTGTTTGCGTGGCAAATTGCTGCAGCAGTTTTGGACTCTTGTAAGTCACCCAGAACGCCTCTTGGAGTACGCCGACGTAGTTCGCAGTGAAAAAGTTAATGACCGACATGATGATGTTGATGATCCAAATGTTGACGAAGTTTTGAAAAAGAGTTTCAAGCGCGGTCAATCATCTTCCCCCCTTCCCGGAGCCGGGGTCTCCGGCCCAAAGGCAACATTAAACGAAGCACGACAGGTGCGTTAGGAGCATGGAAGCGGTTTGCTGATCGGAATAGTAAGATGTTACTCCGGTGATAATCCCCGCCGCGGATTCGCCAATGACCGCGGCGATGATCACGTTCTTCATCGCATGGTTGGCGCGCATCGCCACTTGCGGGTCACCCTCGTTCATCATCTTCATGACGGCATAGTAGGCCAGCATCACGCCCGCTGCGACCGGGATGATCACCAGCAGCCAGGTCGCTATTGCCTGCACCAGGGTAGAGGTATCCGTAAGAAAGGAGATGCCTGCCGCCGCCCAGGCCGGGGTAGCAATTGACAGCAGCATGAACACCATGACCAGCGCCTGAAACAAACATTCATATTTCTTCATGACCCTGCCCGCTGCTCCCTTTCTAGCGGTAGACAACAACGAAAGCAACACCTTGCTCAGAAAGCCCATCTTCAGTTCCTCCCTTGTTTTTTTGAGCATTAAAATAACCCTGCCGCGTAGGCAGGGCTGGGAAAAGAGGCTAAAAAACAGCGGATGTTTCTGCCGGCGCTGGTGGTAAGCTTCTTGCAGAAATCCGGAAAGGGGGGCAGGTTGCCGAATTCGTCTAAAACCAGGTTCACCCGGACCGGCAGCTTTCTCCCGGGACTTACATTGCTCAAGTCCACCAGCGCCTGATACATCTGGGTGACGTAGAGGGTCGCCAGCATGTCGTAAGTGCTTCTCTCGTCCGGGATGACCAGATAGACCGCAGTCGGCTTGGTTCCAGCCTGCGCCAGGTCGTGGTCCTGGTCGGCGGTCAACCAGGCGATGGATACATCCGACCATAACCGGATCTGCCCCAGCGCCCCGGAGAACACGCCTGCCCGGGTTTTATCGGTCGTCAGCCTGGACTGTCCGAAGACAGTCCTGGCCGGGTGGTCTAACGACAGGCTGTCAAACAGCCTGCCGATCTCCTTGCCGCCGTCCTTTCCAAGCTCGACAAGCAGGGTGTAGACCGTCCGCATGTGCCTGGCGTTCGGCGGGGCCTCGATGGCCACATACAAGATCAGCGCCGCGCTCTGCCCGTCCAGTCTGCTGGATCTCGGCGGCGCCTTTCAACAAAACCTGTGCCGCACGGTCACGAACGTCGTTGTATGCGTTTCGTCTGGCCTGGTCAAGGGATATTTCTTTCGGGTCTCTCTCGCTAGCCGGTGTCTCCGGCTCCAGGTCGCCCCTGTCTGCACCCGGCCGGGTAGCGATATACTTGACGTTGGCGGCGTTTTTTGATGCGTTCGTCTCGGTGGGAAGGTAGAAATTCTGTTTGAAAAAAAATGGGCTATGCATTCTCATCGCCTCCCGGCTGTTTCAGTCCCGACACTGCGTTCTTCCTAGCCTCGTCGTGTATTGCTTTCGCCTGCCGCCGCTTCTCAGATATATCCCCCGAGATGCTGCGCTCAAAGAGAGTAGTCAGCATATGTTCGGATGTTCCTGCTGCAATACTTGCCTTGGCGCCCAGGGCAGCCAACCGGTTCTCGGTGCTCTTGAGTTCGGCTCTGATCGCTTTGCGAATCGCGCTGGTGATCGTTTCTAAGCTACTCTCCGCGATCTCAGCATTTAGACCTGCAGCAAGAGTGCGACGAATAACCGCCGCCGCCGTCTCTCTCCGGGTGCCCGCAAGGGTAATAATTTTATCCAAAATATCCTTGTCTACCCGGATGTGCAAGTCAACCAATTTCTCTGGTTTTACACCTGAATTAAGCAATCTTTTCACCTCCTTTCTGATCGGGATATAAATAGGGACCTGATCAACAGCTACTCTCGCAAAGCGTAGCAGGCAATCAGATCCCTATTGAGGGATACTATATGATTAAGCGGGACTATTTAAGGGATTGCTTTACTTACAGTCCCCACCCGGCTTTGCCGGGTGTGTGTGGTCTGGGCGCGGGAGCACCCCTTATCCTGCATTAAGTATTTTCTCGGAAAATAATTTCACCAGATGCTGGCTCTGAGCAAGAGGATTTTTGCCAGAAAAAGAGAAAGGAGATGTCGGCACCGATAACGACACTGCCGAGTTCGCAGTAGAAAGCATCCGCCGATGGTGGACCAATATGGGAAGTGTTTTATATCCTGATGCATCCAGCTTGTTGATTACGGCGGATGGTGGCGGCAGCAACGGTTCACGGGTTCGCCCGTGGAAGATCAAGCTTCAGGAGTTTGCCGACGAAACTGGGCTATCGATCTCTGTTAATCACTTCCCTCCGGGTACCAGTAAGTGGAATAAAACTGAACATCGGTTATTTTCCTTCATCAATCAGAACTGGAGAGGCAAACCCCTGATAAGCCATGAAGTCATTGTAAACCTGATACAACTAAAACAGGCTTACGAGTCAACTGTACACTGGACACAAATTCGATCCCAGCGTCAAGGTGTTTCTACCCCAAGCGATGGTAACCTCGGACTGGTCGTCATCAGGCTTCGATTCTGAATCCTTGGGCTTGTCGTCATCGGGCTTCGATCCCAGCGTCAAGGTGTTGCTGCCCCAAGCGATGTTAACCTCGGACTGATCGTCATCGGACTTCGATTCCGGTTTCGATTCTGAATCCTTGGGCTTGTCGCCATCGGGCTTTGATCCCAGCGTCAAGGTGTTGCTGCCCCAACGATTTTCGAGATCGCTGCGGCCAAAGGTATAGTACTTTTTCTTGGGCACTTTCGGCACCATGATGCCGGCCCCGATGTCCCTGGTGATCATGTCCCAGCGCATGGCGTAGTGGATTGCATCAGGCTCTTCATCTCCGTCAAAGAGGATACCGCCTGGCCTGTGAGAAGCGGCCCCACGATGCGAACGTCCCCAGACCATACCCAAGATCAACGGCGGGCGACCGCTTTGATCGCCCGCCGTTGATCTTGGGTACCTTGATCGCTTATGCTCCACACGCCAAGCCGGGGTAACGGTGCCCGCGACTCCCTTACCTTATTTTCATCTTCCGGCGATGTTTAAACCTTTGGCGGCTACGATAACTTTTCAACCTCCGCCTTAAGCTGGTCCATTAATTTTTCTATCTCCGGGTGCGCTCCCTGCTGACTCATCACTGCCGACAATTGCTCGACTTTTGCGAGTATGCGAGAAGTGGCTGCATTCAGCCCATTAGGAACCGTCATTGGCATCGGTGGAGCGGTCTCCACCAGCCTCTGCATCGGGTGCACCACCTGATACTTTTCGGATTGCACCAAGAGGCTCACAACATCGGGGCGCGAGTAGTGGCCGGTTGCATCATGCCAGTGGGCCATATCCACAATGTTATTCAGGTTGATCTCGCTGTACAGGATTCCCTCCTCGCCCATGAGAGGACCGGCCAGGATGCTTCCGCCAGGTCCGATGATGGCGCTCCATCCGCCACCTTCCTTGAAGAACTGGCGCTGATAGTCGGTCTGGCAAAGTTTCTCTACACAAGCCTTGTCGGATGTACCCTGAACGTTGAGCACGAAACATTCGCCCACAAGCGCATGGTACCGGGCACACAACTCCGTCGCCATGTTAAACATCGTCTCCCAGCCCGTAACGTTGGAGAACCCAACCCAAGAAGCGATGTGCACCTGAGGCCGCTTGGCGATCAGGGCGTATCGCACCAGATCCATCGTGTGTTCATAACAAAGGAGTCCGCTGACTCGGCCGATGTCGAAGTCAAAAGTCTGCAGATCGGAACCGTCGCCAAAACCCCAGTGTGCTCGTTCCACATGAGTAGGCATCAGCTTGCGGTGTTTGCCCAGTAGATTGCCGCGCCGGTTGATAAACAGGAGAGTGTTGTAGCAGGTGTTCCCGTCTCGCTCGGTCACGCCTATGACTACATTGATGTTTTTGCGCCGCGCGGCGTCGCAAAGTACATCAACGGTCTTGCTGGGAATCTCGACGCTGTTCATAAACCACTCTTTAAACAATTCGTGATACCACATGGGAGATCCAAGCCATATATGGTATGGATACCCCGGAATAAATGACTCAGGAAGCGCCACCAAGTCAGCGCCCTCGCCAGCGACCTTTTCTATCAGCGCCACCGCCTTGTCCAGGCACTGTTCTCGGTCATAGAGTACTGAGGACGCTTGAACTACTGCTGCCTTAAAGACTCCAAAATTGTCTCCCAATTTGTAATACCCCCTACAATTGTTTTTACGATCTAATCATCCAACCCTTAAAAGAAACCCCAAATAGAATCAAAACGTTCTTGAACAACTGGAAATTAGTATTCACTTTTTTCGGGGCTCCAGGCAAAATGTATTCGTGAGTTTTATGGGTAGGTATGGCCCCATTGAGGTTTTACCCCTAACTAAGCCTGGCCCCTAACCCATGACCTACACCTCTAACACGTAAGTTGCGCAACCTTTCAAGATCCTGTCCAATTGTAGCAGGTTGGATAGAGCAAGGTCTTGACAGGAAAGCGTTGGTTCTGGCAAGGCTTTCTTTCTTACCGCAAGAAAACTCGTGCGAGTGGTTGATGCCCTGCCATGCAGCAACCAACTATACATGCCCCAGAGGCAGAGGAGAATCTTTTAACCCTGACTGACAACTCATGTTTCAGTTATGCTGCTTTTTCCCCATTTACCTCTGGAAACAAGATTAGTGGTATGTTTGACACCAAGCTCTCACTCCTTTTAATTTTTGTTTTTTGAGTGTATGTAACGACCGGCTAAAATCTTTTTTAAATCATCGCAAATAAGTCGACCAGAGAAGTTCATAACAACTTAGCACTTTACATGTTATTAACAGTGCTTGGTCGACAATAGGGACACCGCCTCCTTCCAAAGTTATTCCAAGGGTTAGCAAACACCACCTCTTCCCCATCATCACCACCTTGTAGTATAAGTAACGGTTAACGAGGATTTAGAGCCTCGTTAAAAGAGTTTTTATCTTCTTACCCTTAAGCCTGAAAATAGTCATCGCGCCGCGCCAGTGCCCTCCGGGTGCTGCATCCTGCATTTGGCTTAGCGCCACTTAGAGAAAGTTCTATTACTCGCAACTAGATTTACAATTTTCTTTAATGTGCGAGAATCGACGTATCGATTAACCTTTCCTTCTGACTTCGCACCCCTAACATCACGCATCGAGGATCAGGCTCTCTGCTTCAACACAGACAAATCGACGCCGCGCTGCCGGAGCCACTTGGGCAGCAGCTCGTGATCCACCCGGTCGCTGACCTCGGGGGCTTTGGCCTCCAGCAACTCGGCCAGGGGTTCGCTGACGTTGATGCCGCCCATCGCCCCGTCGAAGAT
>JBEKFU010000095.1:0-6644 GCA_050013155.1 Thermacetogeniaceae bacterium
TAAGAAAGATAAATTATGGATATACTTGTGAATGTTTAGCAAACTATTCTAAGGGAGGTGATGTTTTTATGTCGGCTAACCTGGCATGGCTGCTATTATTCATCATTGCTTGGGCGGTGGTGCTCCTGGTGGTTCCCAGGGACCGGGTGATCGGGCTGCTCTTGCCGAGCTTCCTCGGCGGTACCGTGCTGGCGCTGATCATCAATCTGATCGGGGTGCCGGTCTTGGGGTTATGGCGCTTCCCGGCCACAACGGTCTCGCTGCTGGGAATCCCGGTGTTCCTGCTTCTGGCCTACATGGCCGAGATGCTCCTGTTTCTGCATTATTGGGACCACCTGCCGGGCGGCAGCGCGGAAAAAGGGCTTTACCTGATCGTCTTCAGCCTGGCGACCACCGGGCTGGCGTATTTCGCCATGTTGATGCGCTATGCGATCTTCTTCAACTGGAACCTGCTCTATTTCCTGATTGTCAGCTTTGCGGTACACGTCCTGGCGCTGCTGCTTTACTCTGCGCCGGGCATAAGAGCGGCGGTCAGTGATTAGTGGCTGCCAACGGCCCTTTTATCACAGATGACTACCCACTCTAATACCCCCGCTTCTCTGAAGCGGTGGGATAAGAGTGGCTACGTCACTGTATTAACGAGTTACCCGATGGCTAACCGCCACTAGACTCCCACTGAAGTGGGAGCTAAGTGGCGCTAAGCCCCTGGATCAGTGCAACTAAGGCTTCCGCCTTCGCGGGGTACCCGACCCAGAGGGTACTTGGTGGAATTTTTTTTAGGACTCCTAAACTATTAAATTAGGAGTACAGGGAAAAGGATCTGAGCGGGGGAGCAAGAATAGTTTAATGTGGTGTAAAGTGGTGGAAAGTGGTGTTTGGTGAATTACTTGGCGAATGGAGTGGAGAGCAGATGTTCATCGGAGAGTACCAGCACAGTTTCGATGCCAAAGGACGCCTGATCATGCCGGTGAAGTTCCGCGCCCAACTGGGTGAGCGCTGCATCGCCACCCGGGGTATGGACCGCTCTCTGTTTGTATATCCGCTTGACGTGTGGGACGCTCTCGAACAGAAGCTCAGGAGGCTGCCGGTGACTAATACGGAAGCCCGGGCCATTTCCCGGTTTTTCTTCTCCAGGGCTGCCGAATGTGAACTGGACCCTCAGGGCCGGATCCTGATTCCGCCAGCCCTGCGGGAATACGCCGGGATCAACCGGGAGGTCGTAGTCATCGGGGTCTCGTCCCGGATCGAGATCTGGGACCGGGAGCACTGGATGAAGTATAATGAACCGCTGGAGGAGTCCTTCGACGACCTGGTGTCCAAGCTGGGGGAAGGCGATTTCTTCAGTGTCTGACCTCGAACACCGCCCGGTGATGCTGGATGAGGCCGTGGATTTGCTGGCGGTCAGGAAGGGTGGCCTCTACCTGGACTGCACCCTGGGGGGCGGCGGCCACGCCCGGGAGGTGGTCCGCCGGGCAGGCCCCGGCGGGCGCCTGATCGGCTTGGACAGGGACGCCGGCGCCATTGCCCGGGCGGCTGAGAACTTGAAGGAAGTCAGCGGCCAGGTGACCCTGGTCAACAGCGATTACCAGTATCTGGACGAGGTCTTGAACGAGTTGGGCATCCGTGGCGTGGACGGGATCCTGTTTGACCTGGGCGTTTCCACCTGGCAGGTGCTCGATCCCGAACGGGGCTTCAGTTTCAACCATGATGCGCCGCTGGATATGCGGATGGATCGCCGGGCGGCAACCACCGCCGCAGACCTGGTCAACAACTTGAACGAGAGAGAGCTGGTAGGACTGATCCAGCGCTACGGCGAAGAGAGATGGGCGAGGAGGATTGCCTCATTTATCGCGGTAGCACGGGCGAGGCGGCCAGTCACCACCACCGGTCAACTGGTGGAGATCATCAAGGCGGCGATACCGGCCGCCGCCCGCAGAACCGGCCCCCATCCGGCCAGGCGCACTTTTCAGGCCCTGCGGATTGCGGTCAACGACGAATTGGCCGGCCTGGAGCGGGGCCTGGAGTTGGGAATCAGGATGCTCGTGCCCGGGGGGCGCATAGCAGTGATCTCCTTCCATTCATTGGAGGACCGGATCGTTAAAAATACTTTCAGGACCTGGGCGTTGCCCCGAAACCGGGTACCCGACGGGTGGGCGCCGGCAGGCGGCGCCGGACTCCGGATCCTGACCAAAAAGCCCCTGAGGCCGGGGGCGGCAGAGGTGGAACAGAACCCCAGGGCGCGCAGCGCCAGCTTGCGGGCTGCAGAAAAGTTAGCCGGGGCGCCCCGGGATGCCGCGGTAATATCGCCGCAGTAATATAAGAAAAATGAGGTGAATAATCTTGGTAGTAGCTGAACAGAGGCGTCTTCCCATAGAGAGTGACTTGAAGCCGGAGCCCGCTGCCGGGGCGAACGTAGCGGTAAGAAAATGCGCGGTGCTGACCCTGGTCGTTCTCGCCGGTTTTGCGCTGGCCATGCTGTACACCTACCAGACGACCAGGATCATTTCCCTGGGCTACCAGGCTGACAAAATGCAAAGTAGCATTTCCGATCTGCAGAGCCAGAACAATCAAATGGAGTTGGAAGTAGCGGAGCTTCAGACGCCCGAAAGAGTTGAACAAATCGCCACAACCAAGCTGGGGATGCAGGATCCGCAAGATTTCATGGTCGCCTCCTTCTCCCCCGGGCAGGTGTCTCCCCAGGAACCGCAGGCCAAGGCTAAAGCGCCGTCCTCGTGGAGCGCGCGGCTGTTGGCGGTAATTCCGAAGTTTGTCGGCCGAGCTGAGGCTTCACCCAGCACTCAATGAGGTTCATCGCAAGTCTCCAGCACTCAAGACATTGCGTTGGCATGATCCATTGAATGCTGGACTGACACGTTTTCGCAGTTAAAGGGTGAAGCTGATCCTGTTGAGTGCCGGGCTTCGCCCCGCTAGCGGGGTGATTGAATTTTGTATAAAGGAAACATAGAGATACGCAAGAGGATCACCTTCCTATTCTTCGTTGTGCTTGCTTTTTTCATCGCCTTCTGCCTCCGTCTGGCCTGGTTGCAACTGGTGAAGGGCACCTGGTACCAGCAGCAGGCTCTCCAGAACCGGATCCGCGAGATCACGGTGGATCCCCAGCGGGGAGATATTCTCGACTGCAATGGCAATGTGCTGGCCACCAGCATCAGCGCCGACGCGGTCTATGCCGTTCCTGCCGAAGTCAAACGCTCGGGCAAAGCGCAGGAGACCGCTCAGACGCTGGCAACGATCCTGGGCATGAAAGCGAGCGATCTCCTGAACCTCATCACCCAGGACCAGCAGTCGGTGTGGATCAAGCTGAAGCTGGACCCCACCCAATCCCAGGCCCTGCGGCAGGCAGACCTGCCGGGGATCGGCATCATCCCCAAGCCCCAGCGCTACTACCCGAAAAATAACCTGGCCTCGCACGTCCTGGGTATCGCCGGCGATTACAACCAGGGCCTGGAAGGCATAGAAGTCCAATACGACAAGGAGCTTTCCGGAGTCAGCGGGCGCCTGCTGGCGGAGTATGACGCCGCCGGACGGGAGATCCCCGGGTCCGAACGCAAGTTTATCGAGCCGGAGCCGGGCGATACTGCGGTTCTGACCATTGACCAGAACATCCAGTACTTCGCCGAGCGTGAGCTGGACAAGGTGATGCAGGAGCGGCATCCCATCAGCGCCACCATTATCGTCGAGGACCCCGATACCGGCGAGATCCTGGCCATGGCCAACCGGCCCGACTTCGATCCCGACAACTATCAGGACTATCCTGTTGCCGACCGGCGCAACGTCGCCATCTGCAACAGCTACGAACCTGGCTCCACATTCAAGATCGTCACCCTGGGGGCGGCCCTGGAGGAGAACCTGGTCAGCGAGAACGACCGCTTTTACTGCCCTGGCTTCATCCAGGTGGCCGACCGGACGATTCACTGCTGGCTGCCCGAAGGGCACGGGAGCGAATCGCTGGCGGAGGTGGTGCAGAACTCCTGCAACGTCGGTTTCATCGACATCGGCCTCAGGGAAGGCCTGCAGACGTTTTATAAGTACCTCGACGCTTTCGGCTTCGGGAAACCGAACGGCATCGACCTGCCCGGTGAGGCTGAGGGGATTATCGTGAACGAGAAAGAGGCCACCCAGGTGGACCTGGCCACCATGTCCATCGGCCAGGCCAATAGCGTGACCCCCCTGCAACTGGTGACGGCGATGAGCGCCGTCGCCAACGGCGGCAAACTGATCCAGCCGCACGTGGTCAAGGAGTTGCGCAACAGCCAGGGCGAGGTGGTAAAGCAATTTAATCCGCAGGTGATCCGCCAGGTGCTCTCCCCGGATACCGCCCAGGAGGAGCGCGAGCTGCTGCAACGGGTGGTTGACGAGGGGACGGGCGCCACTGCTCGCCTCGATGGCTATACGGCGGGCGGGAAGACCGGGACCGGCCAGAAGCCGCTGCCGGGCGGCGGATACTCGGATACAGCGCACGTGCTCGATTTCTTGGGGTTTGCTCCGGTTGACCACCCGCGCCTCGTCTGCCTGGTGCTCCTTGATTCTCCCCAGGGCTACCCGCAATTTGGCAGTGTTATGGCCGCTCCTGTGTTCAAAGCAGTGATGGATGACAGCCTGCGGTACCTGCAGGTTCCGATGGACTACCTGCCCAGCGGCGCCACCCTGAATGATGACATGACGGTGGTGCCTTCGGTCACCAACCTGCCCGTGCAGGAAGCCCAGAAGGCCCTGGCCGCGGCCGGGCTGGTGGGAGAGACCAGCGGGCAGGGCCAGGTCGTGCTTGACCAGGTACCGGTGGACGGCGTAAAGTTGAAAAAAGGAAGCAAGGTGCTGCTCAGCCTGGACACGTCCGGGACGATGCCTGCCGGAGACCGGACGGTGCCGGATCTGAAAGGAAAGAGCCTGCGCGACGCAGCAGAGGAGTTAGCGGACATGAACCTGGTCCTGGTCCCGGAAGGGGGAGGGCAGTTCCCTACCGGGATCGCGGTCTGGCAGGACCCGCCGGCTGGCGCCCAGGTGAGGGCGGGCGACGGGATAACAGTAAAGTTTGAAGCGCCGCTGCCTCTTACTAGCGGCCCGTGACCATATAGCCATTGGCCGTCCCCATTGTCACATTTTCACACTGTTGGAAATAAATTAGTTAAATGATTTTTTTGGGAACAATAGAATTATAAAGAAGACTTGGCTCGCGCCGAGTATTTGCGAAGGCGCAAGCCGTAGTCGCACTTATACTGGTTTCCTTAATAATATTTTCAAAACCAGTATAACCTAGTATATTTTGTTCAGTGGAGAGAGAGGATGACTGTTTCTTTTCAGCAATTGCTTGCAGGCATTCCTGTCGAAGATGCGCAAGGCCTGTCCACGCCGGTTACCGGAATTCATTACGACTCCCGGCAGGTACAACCAGGTTTTGTTTTTGTCTGCATTCCCGGCTACCGTACCGACGGCCACGCCTATATCGGCGATGCGGCCGGGAGGGGCGCCGCCGCCCTGATCGTGTCCGAGGAGGTGGCCGGGTGCCGCGCCCAGAGGGCACCCGGCGCGGGTGAGTTGGCCTGGGCGCGGGTCAAGGACACCCGTTCGGCGCTGGCAACGGCGGCTGCTAATTGGTACGGACACCCCAGCCGCGACCTGAGTCTGTTCGGGGTCACCGGCACCAACGGCAAGACTACCACCACCCATCTGATCGCTGCCGTTCTCCAGGCCGGGGGCGAGCCCACTGCAGCGATCGGTACCATCTGGAACCGGCACACGACGCCGGAGTCCCTCGACTTACAGTGTATGCTGCGGCAGTGGGCCGATCAGGGGAAGCGGGCGGTGGCCATGGAGGTCTCTTCCCACGGCATCTATCTGCAAAGAGTCGCCTCCTGCGAATTTGATGTGGCCGTATTCACGAACCTGACCCAGGATCATCTCGACTTTCACCGTGATCTGAGCGATTATCTGGCCGTGAAAATGCGGCTTTTCCAGGGCCTGGGCACAGGGCGCAGCAAGGCGAGGCCCTGCTATGCGGTGGTCAACCGCGACGACCAGGCGGCGGGAGAGATTATCAGGGCGACCAGGGCCGCGGTGGTTACTTATGGCATCGAGAATGATGCTGACGTGCGGGGGCGGGAGGTGTGCCTCTCGGAGCGCGGCGCCGGATTCACGGTGGTCTGCCGGGGGCGGAACATTCCCTTCCGGATCTCCCTGCCCGGCAGGTTCAACGTATACAACAGCCTGGCGGCAATCTCGGTAGGACTCTCCGAGGGGATGGCACCGGAACTCATCCAGGAAACGCTGGCCGGTGTGAGCGGGGTGCCGGGCCGCTTCCAATTGGTCGATTTCGGCCAGGAGTTCGCAGTGGTCGTGGATTATGCCCATACCCCGGACGGACTGGAGAACGTGCTGCGCACCGCCAGGGCGCTGACCCGCGGCCGGGTGATTGCTGTGTTCGGCTGCGGCGGCGACCGCGACACCGGCAAGAGGCCGCTGATGGGAAAGATCTCGGGGCAGCTCGCTGACGTCTCCATCCTGACCTCCGACAACCCCAGGAGCGAGGAGCCCCTGAGCATCATCAGGCAGATCGAGGCCGGGATCAGGGATCTCCCGGATGTCCGCTACGAGGTGGTCCCCGACCGCCGGGAGGCGATCGAGCGTGC
>JBEKFU010000096.1:0-6468 GCA_050013155.1 Thermacetogeniaceae bacterium
TCCTGTACGTGAACCGGAAAAACAATCTCCAAGAAGCTGAAAGACGCGCTGCCGGGGCTTTTACGATCGGAGAGACCCCTCCTGAGATTCCTCCCCTGATCTACGAGATCATCTCCTGAACCCCCCTTAAAAAAACCCACGATTGATTTTCATGCTCGGTGACTGGATGCCTCATGGTGGTCTGTTCTGAAATGTCTTCACTGCCGATCCGCGCCCCGCCAACTGGGTGCCGGGACGGCCCGGTTTTTTCCAATGACTAACGACCAACGACCATTTTAGCCCTCTCGTTTGCTGTTCAACTGGGTCTTGGCTTCAGTGGGAGTTTGCTTTCCCCACTGAAGCTTAGAGCCAGTTAATACAGTGGCGTAGCCGCTCTTATCCCACCGCTTTGGATAAGCGGGGGCATTAGAGCGGGTAGTCCATCTGTGGATAATACAGTGGCCTAGCCCCTCTTATACCAACGCTTTGGAAAAGGCCGGCTTGAAGCTTCGCTTCAGGCTGAAGGCCCCGCCGGCACACAGGCGGTGGCAAGAGCGGCTTGCCATCTGTGCTTGCCATCTGTGGAAAAGGGTTCCTGGATTGTTCGGCCAAAATGCTGCAAATAATAATGGGAGAACAGACGAGGGGGGTCAGGACAATGCATCATTTTGCCCGAAAAATGATCGTGATGGCGGTAGTTTTAACTTTCATGCTGCAGTTGCTGCCGGCAACAGCCTGGAGCAGTGAGCCGGGACTGGAGACCGACGCCGTTTCTGCCGTGCTCATGGACGCCTATACGGGCAAGATCTTATATGAGAAGGAGCCGCACAAGCGGGTGGCTCCCGCCAGCGTCACCAAGGTGTTGACGCTGCTGGTGGCCATGGATGCCCTGCATAAGGGCAAGGTGAAGTGGGACGACCGGGTAGTCGCCAGCGAGTCGGCCTGGGAGATGGGGGGCTCGGAGATCTGGCTGGAGCCGGGTGAGTCGATGACCTTCCGGGAGATGATGATCGCCATCGCGGTCGGCTCGGCCAACGACGCCTGTGTTGCGGTAGCAGAACACATTGCCGGCAGTGAGCAGGCGTACGTCGCCCTGATCAACGAGAAGGCCAGGTCTTTGGGCTGCAAAGACACCCATTTTGTAAATTGTCATGGTCTTCCCGCCAAAGACCATTATACCAGCGCCTACGACATGGCCCTGATCTGCCGGGAGGCTCTCAAATACCCGGAGATGCTGGACCTGACTTCGATCAAGCATTACTACGAGTTGCGGGGCGGAAAGGTCAAACTGGACAATACCAACAAGCTGCTCTGGTGGTATGACGGCGCCGACGGGTTCAAGACCGGCTGGACCACCGAAGCCAACTACTGCCTGGCATCGACCGTGAAGCGCGGCGACCTGCGCCTGATCTGCTGTGTGTTCGGGGTGCCTGAACCCCGCGGACACTTCCGGGAATCTACCAAGCTTTACAATTGGGCGTTTGCCAATTACGGCTTTCAAACCCTGGCCCAGCCAGGCCAGGTCCTGGGCAAGGTGCGGGTCGGCAGCGGCGCCCAGGACCAGGTGGAGGTGGTCGCTCCCAGGAGTATCGGTGTCCTGATCAAGAAGGGGGAGGCCGGAGCAGCCACCCTGGACCTGAAACTGCCGAAAATCGTCAAGGCGCCTGTGAAAAAGGGCTCTCCCCTGGGAGAGGCCAGGGTGGTGGAGCAGGGCAAAGTGCTGGAAACAGTCGTGCTTCAGGCCAAAGAGGATGTACCGAAGGGCAGCTTCTGGCGCCTGTTTGACAAGAGCTTCCACTCTCTGTCCAAGTGAGAGGCGTTCAACGAGAGGTGAGAGGTAAGATTTGCCCCCTTCGGGGGGCTTTTTAGTTCCATAATTTAGCAGGAATTATTTTGGCAATGGAGAACAGTTAAATATAAGAGTAGTTCAGAACAATAATGGTCCAATAACAAGAAAAGGGAACTATTCAGCCAGCCGACTGCGATAGGTTTACATCCTTTGACAACAAAGCTTTGTGAGAACTGCCCCGAGCAGTTGCAAGAAAGGTTCAATGGAAAGGAGAGGTTCATCTTGGGATATGAGATCCGGAAAGAGGGCGACATACTGATAGTCAAGGTCTCCGGGGAGTTCGATCTCCATGCGGCAGATTTTGCCCGGCGTGATATCGATATACAGATCAGGACCCAGGGGGTGAAACACATCCTCTTCGACCTGGGAGGCCTGACTTTTATCGATAGTTCAGGTCTGGGCGTGATCCTCGGGAGGTACCGCAAGATATCTGAAAACGGCGGCCGGGGAGCCATTTCCGGCGCACATCCCAATATACAGAAGGTGATGGAGATTTCCGGCCTGCCCCGCCTGATGCCTTTCTTCGTCGATTGTGCCTCAGCCCTGCGGGAACTTGGTTAGAGAGAGAGGTGACGAGCCGCTGATGATACGTAACAGGATGAGCCTGGAGTTTCTGAACTGTTCTGAAAATGTCGGTCTGGCACGGGTGGCGGTGGCAGCCTTTGCGTCCGGGGTGGATTTCAATCTCAGCGATCTGGAAGAGATCAAGGTGGCGGTATCAGAAGCCGTCTCCAATGCAATAATCCATGGTTACGAGGGAGAGTCGACCGGAACGGTGCGGCTTTCGGCCTCACTCTCCAATGAGGCCCTGGAGATCGTGGTTGAGGACACCGGAAAGGGGATCCTGGACCTGGAGCAGGCCATGCTGCCCGGCACGGGGAGCGACCCGGAGCGTTTGGGGCTGGGGTTTGTCTTTATGAAGTCTTTCATGGATGATGTGGATGTATGGACTGAAGTCGGGAAAGGGACGAGAGTGAAGTTGCTCAAATCCCTGCCCACTCAGGAGTCAGGAGTCAGGAGTCAGGAGTCAGAATGATAGAACTGGCCTTACGAAAGATCTTGGATGCGGTGATATTCCCGAAACCTCGCGCATGCATGCGGGGCGCGGGGTGGGCCTCGTTCCCCAGCACTTTCCTCCGCATCCAGGCCTTCGGCCTTGCCTGAACGCCGGCTCAAGGCTCCGCCTTGGCTGAAAGCCCGCCGGCACACCGGGAATGCGGAGCACAGGACCCGAGGCGTAACCTCGAGCCGGCCATTCTGAATTCTGACTACTGAATTCTGAATACTTGAGAGAAACTGAGGACGAAATATTGGCTTCTTTACAAGAGATGAGCCTGCCAAATTTCCCCCTGCTCTCCGAAAAGGAGACCTCCAAACTGCTGGCGAAGGCCCGCAAGGGAGATCGCAAGGCCAGGGAGAAGCTGGTAAACAGCAACTTCCGGCTGGTTTTCAATATTGTCAAGCGGTTTGAGGGGCGCGGCTACGAGCAGGACGATCTGTTTCAGGTTGGGGCGATCGGCCTGATCAAGGCGATCGATCACTTTGACCCGGGATACGGGGTCAAGTTTTCGACCTACGCCGTACCGCTGATCATCGGGGAGATCAGGCGGTTTCTCCGGGACGACAACCCGGTGAAGGTGACCCGCGCCCTGAAGGAGAGGGGAATCCTGGTCAAGAGGGTGAGGGAAAACCTGATCGGCGTCCTGGGGCGTGAGCCGACCGTTACAGAGATCGCAGAGGCGATGCAATGCGGGAAGGATGAGGTGATCACCGCCCTGGAGGCGGCCCAGCCGATCATCTCTCTCTTTGAAGCCGTGTCTCAGTCTCAGAATGATAGCGAACCGCTGTGCATTATCGACTCCCTCAAGAATGAGGATGGCCAGGAGGCCTGGTTCGAGCAGATCGCCCTGCGCCAGGCCTTTACCAACCTCTCGTCCAGGGAGCGGCAGATCATCTGGCTGCGGTTCTTCCAGGACAAGACCCAGGCCGAGATCGGCGCCCTGCTCGGGTTGTCCCAGGTGCAGGTGTCACGGCTGGAGCGCCAGACCGTCTCCAGGCTGCGCGAGCACCTGGAGACCTAGCGGTTTGAAGATTCGCCTGCCGGGAACTTTGACCTGCTGCAGTAACTTTAGTGCCGGGCCAACGACCAAATGGAGTATATTTGCCTGCCTGGGGGACATAATACGAACAGTACACAGACAGGAGGCGGTAGCTTTGCATGTAAAAGTCGCGGAGTTGGTGGGAGAGTCTCCCAGCAGTTGGAAAGATGCCGTAAAATCGGCGGTGAAAGAGGCCGCGAAGGCCGGCAACCAGATCACCGGAGTGGAGGTCATGAACTTTACGGCTAATGTGCAGAATGGGGATGTGGTGGAGTACAAGGCAAATGTGAAAATAGCCTATGCCGACTATGGCGGCGAACAGCGCCGCTCCTGAGAAGACGATACAGGGGAGTACCGGAGAGGTACTTCTTTGTTTTTATGGTAACTACCTTGGCGGTAGGAATATAACCTGAACGGTGTGGACATAATGAACGAGAAAACCGGTTCCAGCGAGCAACAACTGGAAATGGCCGAATACCAGGAACTGATCAATACGGTCAGGCCCAGGCATACTTATTTGAAAAACGCCATTCTGGCATTTTTAGTAGGTGGATCCATTTGTCTGATCGGTCAGTTCATCTTACAGATCTATACGGTACAGGGATTGGAACAGCAGCAGGCTCAGGCGGCCACGTCGGCCACGATGGTTTTTCTGGGGGCCTTTCTGACGGGTATTGGGGTTTACGATCAGATTGGGAAGTACGGTGGAGCGGGCTCCATTGTACCCATCACGGGGTTTGCCAACTCCATTGTGGCGCCGGCCATGGAGGCCAGACGGGAGGGCTTTGTCTTTGGGATCGGAGCCAGGATGTTCACCATCGCAGGTCCCGTCCTTGTCTATGGCTTCCTGATTTCTGCCCTCATCGGGATCAGTTATTTCTTGCTCCGATAGGCTAGCCGGATGGGACAGAAACTCGGGAGACAGAGCTTTCGCTTCAACAAACCGCCGGTAATCGCCGCTGCTGCCAATATAGTCGGGCCGATGGAGGGCGAGGGCCCCTTGGCCGCGCAATTCGACTGGATCCTGGATGACATTTTGTTCGGAGAGCCGACCTGGGAACGGGCAGAGAGCAAGATGCTGCGCGAGAGCGCCAAACTGGCGCTGCGCAAGATCAACTGGCAGCCCCGGGAGATCGACTTTTTTCTTGCCGGCGATCTGCTGGACCAGATCATCTCCGCCAATTTTGCCGCCCGCGGCCTTGAGGTGCCCTTTCTGGGGCTATTTGGGGCATGCTCCACCTTTAGCGAGGCGATCATGGTGGGGAGCATGCTGATCGACGGAGGTTTTGCCGCTCGCGTATTGGTGGCTAGCGGCAGCCACCACAACACCGTCGAACGACAGTTTCGCTTTCCGATCGAACAGGGGGTGCAGCGCCCGCCTTATGCCCAGTGGACCGTAACCGGCAGCGGGGCGCTGGCTCTGGCCGATCAGGGCGAGGGGCCTGTGGTGACCATGGGGACGGCTGGCAAGGTGGTCGACCTGGGGATCTCCGATCCCAACAATATGGGAGCGGCTATGGCGCCGGCAGCCGCAGATACGCTGATCAGCCATTTTCAGGATACGGGCACGGCGCCTGAAGACTATGACCTGATCCTCACCGGCGACCTGGGCACAGTAGGAAGCGAAGCCCTGAAAGAACTGATGAGGATGCGCGGCTATCTTCTGGAAGGCAATTACCGTGACTGTGGGATGCTGATCTATGACCTGGCCAGGCAGGATGTCCACGCCGGCGGCAGCGGATGCGGCTGTTCGAGCGTGGTTTTTACGGGCAGCATCTTGAACCAGTTGCGGGAAGGCAGGTGCCGGAAGGTGCTGCTGGCGTCAACCGGGGCGCTGTTGAGCCCCACCAGCTCCCAGCAGGGCGAGACCATTCCGGGCATAGCCCACGCTGTGGTGGTGGAGGGATGAAGCGGTGCAGTTTCTGCTGGCTTTCGTAATCGGCGGCCTGCTCTGCCTGATCGGACAGTTGGTCATGGATCTCACCAGGGCCACGATCACCCCGGCCCACGTGCTGGTAGGATACGTGACGGGCGGGGCGATCCTGAGCGCCTTGGGCCTGTACCAGCCGCTGGTCAACCTGGCGGGGGCGGGCGCCACCATTCCCCTGTCCGGGTTCGGGCACAGTCTGGCCCAAGGCGCTATCCGGGCGGTGCAGTCCAGGGGTTTGCTGGGGGCTTTTACCGGCGGTGTCGAGTCTACGGCGGCGGGGATAGTGGCAGCAGTAATTTTCGGCTATGCGGCTGCCGTCCTCTTTAACCCCAAGGAATAAAGGGATACAATGTCTGTAGCGGCGCTTCGCTCACTATAAGGAAGCAGTGAACGAAATGGACGCAGCAAAATAAAACCGATGGTCAGGCGCATGATTTCAGAAGGTTGATAGCTTTTATCACAGATGACTACCCGCTCTAATACCCCCGCTTCTGAAGCGGTGGGCGCCCGTATCCGGGCTAACGCCCGGCCTGAACGCCGGTTCAAGGCTCCGCCTTGGCTGAAAGCCCGCCGGCACACCGGGAAAACGGGCACACAGGTAAGAGCGGCTA
>JBEKFU010000097.1:0-6325 GCA_050013155.1 Thermacetogeniaceae bacterium
TTGGTCCCCAGGACATGCCTCACTCCCTCGACGAAAAGGTCCTCGTCCAGCTTGGCCACCAGCAATCTCCGGTCAACCGGGGGATGCAGGGCCGCCACCAGCAGCCCGTGATAGCGGCGGGTATTGAGGCCGATGACGGTGGACGAGGCAAAGCCTCCCAGGCCGTTGGTCAACAGCCACTCCCTGGTTGGACCAATCTCCGCGCCCAGCTCGCTTTTCCCGAAGCTGAGGTTCATCATTGCGGTGATTGATGATGAAGGGGAATGTTCGCTATTTTAGCGCAATCGGTAAAGGGGCCGTCGCCGGTGCCCAGGCCGATAATCTTGCCTGCGCTTTCTAAAAAATCTTTTTCTGTGTCAAACATGGAGCGTCCCCCTGGTTTTATCATTCCTCGCCTCTAAAAACCTATTCCCTCGTGAGATAGGATGAAAGGGGATGTTCACTCTCCCCCCACAGCGTGGGAAAAAACCATTCGGCTGCCCCTGTGTTCATCACTTCTTGACGTTTACGGATTCTATCGAAGGATCGGTATAGGTAGAGGTATCCAAATCAATATCCAGCGAAATTCCGCCGTATGTCAGATAACTATCCCCGGTGAACTGCCAGGCGCTGGCAAAAGGCGCCCCGCTATCCGCAGGACTGCAGTATATCCCGGCAGTATACCCCTGGTTTTGAATTTCGTTCACCCAGGCGCTGACGTAGCTTAGATACCTGGCGGTCAATGGATGGGCGGTTTCGACGTCAAGAAATACTGCGGTATTGCGAGGAAATCCCGCTCTGGCCGCAAGACCTGCGGCATCATCCGCATCTCCCGCTCCTGTCTGGGCGCTCAGATAACGGTTTGCTGCCTGACGCCCGACGTATATGGGTAGCAATCCCCATCCCTGGTCGACCAGGACCTGCCTCTTATCCATGAAGCTTGCATCCGGGTGGTCTGGGGCAGGGCCGAGATAGAAACCCATGTAATAAAATAGCGAATCATTCCACCAGGTCTGCATAACATCATCGCCAGGATACGTCGCCAGGTCCATTCCGTAGAAAGAGGCGCCATTACCGGATGTGGATGACCCTCGGGACGGATTGGCCGTGTTATTATCCGCAACCGTGTTATTATCCGGCGTTTTGTGCAAACGCAGGACGAGTTGACACCCACCGTCGCTGGAATCGGATGTGACGTCGATATCCAGAGTGCCTTCCACTGCCAGCCTGACCACATAAGCCTGGTACAGGCTGTTGTACTGGCTGATCAGGACGCTGTTGATACCGAGGGCATCTAACTGCTGCTGCCAGGCCTGCAGCGAGGGGTTAAGGGTGAAGCCGCCAAAATCGAAGGCCAGCCCTGGCGCCGGATCGCTCAGTTGTGAAGTCTGGTAATTGAGCGGCGCTGTTCCCCAGAGGTTGACCGCCACGAAGTCCGAGACGGGACCAGCCTCAACCTTGTAAATCTGCGGCGGTACGGTGATCAGGAGTTCCCCGGGGCCTCCCGGGGCTGCATGATAGACGAGCGGGACAGGCGCATCCAAAGAGATTTCCACGGTCGCGGTTCCATATACTGTACCCGAAACGCTGGTAATGATCTTGTCCAAGCCGCCTTCCCCAACGTCAATCTCTAACGGAGTGCGGACCACCGTGATTCCAGTCACGGTCACATCCAGGCGTTGCGGATCTGTCTCCTCTACATACTGACAGGCGCTATCTGGTGCCCCCTGGATATCTACCGTGGTCCCGGTGTTGTCCTGCCTTACTTGCACATCCAGTGTCCCCGGGTTACCCCTGTCCGATTCCGCGGAGGTGCTGACGGGCGCCGTTGAATTCGATGCCTGCGATGAATTTGATGGTGCTGTATCCGATGCCTGCGATGCCGGTGACGGCTGGTAGACCTGAACATACGACCCGGCAACCCAGCCCGGGCCTCCCTGATAGTCAATCTGGTACCAGTCGTCTCCATTCTTTGCCTTCGCTTGCAGGGTATCCCCGGAATACACCTGTCCGATCACTTGTGCGCTCGTGCTGGGACCTGAACGCACGTTGACAGCATCCCCCGTTACCTGCAACTGATCAGACACCGGAGTGAACGATTGGGAAGCAAGCGCCCTGTTGATCATCACCACCGCTTCAGCACGGGTGATGACTTCCCGGGGCCTGAAAGTGCCATCGGGATAGCCGGCCATGATTCCTGCGGCCACTAGATCGGACACGGAGGGTTTTGCCCAACTGGCAATATCTCCGGCATCAGAAAAACCAGAGGTTGCGGCGCCATCCAACTTCAAGAGCTTGGCCAGCATGCAGGCGGCTTCCTGCCGGCTAACATCCTCCTGTGGCCGGAAGGTTCCATCCGGGTAGCCGCTCACAAACCCGGTGGCAAGGGCAGACTTCACATCCTGTGCAAACCAGTCCCGGTCGCCCACATCCCCAAGGCCGTTGACGTACTTTCCGGCTGGCACTTGATATGCGCTGTCCAACATCACCACGAACTCGGCCCGGGTCACCCCGGCGTTTGGCCTGAACCCGCCATCGGGATAGCCCTTCACGTAACCGATGGAGACCGCCTTCTCTATCTCCGCAGCAGCCCAGTGGCCTCTCACATCTTTCAGGCCGGCGGCCAAGGCCGCTTTGCCGGGAATAAGGCCAAAGCAGAGCAAGACAATAAGGGCCGCCAGTATATTCAAAACACGCAAACCACTAACAACTTTATTATCTATATAAGTTGGCATTTAAAATCACTAACCTCTCTGAGCCCTGGACTTATCATTAGGGAGGATGCGCCGGTTTCATCCCCCGCGAGGGAGAGGGGCGCATGGAATGGCTAACTGAAATAAGTTTCCTTTAATAACACATGTCTGGTGACTTCGACACTAACTGTCAAATCTCCTACCAGACCAAAGTGGTAATATCAGGAACTAGCCAGCAGAGGCTATTTATTGATCTTTACGGATTCTGTGGAGGGATCGGTATAGGTAGAAGTATTGAAATCGACATCCAACGTAAACCCTCCGTACGTCATTTCGGTGTCACCCACAAATTGCCAGGCGCTGGCAAAAGATACCCCGCTGTCCACAGGGCTCGGAATAGATGACGGAAGGTTGCTGCCGGTATAATGGGCTACCCAAAACTGGACATTGTCGGGAAGGGCGTTTCTGATCTGGCTGGCGTTGTCTATGTAACAGTAGATCCCGGCAATGTATCCCTGACTTTGAACTTCACTTACCCAGTCGGTAACGTAGCTCAGGAAACTATTGGTCAGTGGCAGCCCGGTCTCGATGTCAAGAAAAATAACGGTGTTGTGAGGAAATCCGGCGCTGGCTGCCAGGTTTACAGCATCGTCGCCATCCTCTACTCCGTGATCCAAATTCCAACTGTCTGCCTGACGACCGAGGTATATGGGCAGCAATCCCCACCCCTGGTCGACCAGAACCTGCCTCTTATCCATAAAGCTTGTATCCGGGTGGTATGGCGCCGGGCCGAGGTAGAAACCGGTGTAATAAAACGGCGAGTCGTTCCACCAGGCCTGCATCACATCATCGTCCGGATATGCCGCCAGGTCCATTCCATAGAAGGAAGCGCCATTACCCGATGTGGATGACCCTGCGGGTGCAGATGTCCCCATGTTTGGATTGGCCGCCTGATCGCCCGGCGCTTGCGGGCCTGTCTTGCCTGTATACTGGGTGCTGGAGATCGTCCTCTCTATCTCCGCAGCAGCCCAGTGACCCCCGATATCATTGATGTCGGCGGCCAAGGCCGTTCCGCAACCTAAAAGGATGAAGGAGAGTAAAACAGTGAGGGCCGCCATTACATTCCATATAGGCAACCCCCAGACAACTTTAGTATGTAAATAAGTTGGCTGTTTTTTCTGTAAAAAATTTAGCATTTTAAATCACCATACAGACCCTTGTAATTTTTCAGGAACGGGGACACACCTCTGCGAGGAATGTCCCCGATGCATGGTGATTTCGACGCCAACTGACATATTTCCTACCAAATCGACATGGTAATATCCGACATTCACCCTGACCCGCTACGCCGTGAATCAAGCATGGATCCTGAGGCCAGCTATTGACAGCGATATAGGGTGGGGCATAATAAAATTGAAATCCATAAAGTTCGGAGAGGATTACATATGCCTTCTCGCTTTCCTCCGTGGATGCACAGAAAACTACCTTCGGGCGGGAAGATGGCCGCTACCGTTGAAACACTGAAACAGTATGGCCTCAACACGATCTGCCGGAGCGCCCTGTGCCCGAATCAGGGCGAGTGTCTCGCCGGCGGCACGGCCACCTTTCTGATCCTCGGCGACCGCTGCACCAGGAACTGCACATTCTGCGCCGTTTCCAAGGGAGCACCCCTGCCTCCCGATCCCGACGAACCGGAAAAACTGGCGCAGGCGGTGGCAGCCATGAAGCTGCGCCACGTAGTGATCACATCCGTCACCCGCGACGATCTGCCCGATGGCGGCGCAGGCCATTTTGCCGCTACCCTGCGCGCCTTACACCGGAGCGTCCCCGCTGCGACGACCGAGGTTTTGACTCCCGATTTCTGCGGGCAGGAACAGGCTATCGACACTGTCATCACCGCCGGGCCCGATGTCTACAACCATAATGTTGAAACTGTAGCGCGGCTTTATGGTATGGTACGCCCCAAAGCCAAATACAGCCGCAGCCTGGACTTGCTGAGGTACGTCAAAGAAAAGGCGCCGGGTATTTACACAAAGTCGGGTCTGATGGTGGGCCTGGGTGAGGAGTTCGGTGAAGTGGTGGCCGTCCTGCAGGATCTGCGGGCTGCAGGATGTGATGTCCTCACCATCGGCCAGTACCTCCAGCCTTCGCCGCACCATTTGCCGGTAAAACGCTTTGTGACGCCAGAAGAATTTACAGCCTACAAAGAAAGGGCTATCCAGTTGGGCTTCGTACACGTCGAGTCCGGGCCCTTCGTGCGCAGTTCTTACCGGGCGCACGAACTCTGGAATACGGCTCTGCATCGAACATTCCAAAGAAGGGACGGAAAAGTTTGAGCAGTTCGCAAGTGTGGCGGGTGATCATCGATCTCGAGCAAGACGCCTATACCAACATGGCTGTGGACGAGGCCCTGTTTGAGGGGCAGATCGGGGGTGGATCTCCCCCCACTGTCAGGTTCTATTCATGGCGCCCACCGGCCATCAGCCTGGGTTACGCTCAAAAAATCGAAACGATAGACCTTGAATCCTGCCGGTTCTCGGGGATCAGTATGGTGCGGCGGATCACCGGAGGCAGGGCCATCCTGCATGAGGGCGATTTCACTTACAGCATCACGGCCAGGGAGGATAATCCGGTCGTTCAGGGTACGCTGATGGACACGTACCGCAAGATCAGCCATGCATTGTTGGCCGGTTTGCAACAGCTTGGCGTACAGGCTGCCTTTTCGCCGGGAGACAAAGATCCGGATACTGGAGCCGGGTCCGTGCCCGCAAGCGCGCCGGGTGCCCTCTGGGCGCGGCGCCCGCATCCGGTCGCGCCGGGCGCAAGTGGCGCGGCGGCTTGCTTTGCAGCCACTTCCCGTTATGAACTTACGGTAAAGGGTAAGAAAATTATCGGCAGCGCCCAGCGCCGGAAGCAAGGAGCGGTGCTCCAGCAAGGCTCCCTACCCCTGCAGGACAACAGTAAAAAGCTGTTCAATCTTTTGCAGTTTTCCGATCCGGGTCAACGTGCCTCAGCGCATGAGCGCTATCTGAAAAAGGCCACATCTTTATACGAGGTGCTCTGCCGTCCGGTAACATTTGATGATGTTGCATCAGCGTTCCTCCGTGGAATGAGAAGCGCCTTTCAGGTCGAGTTGGCATCAGGCTGCCTCCATCCAGATGAGATTGCGCAGGCAGAAAGGCTCCGCGGTTCCAAGTATTCATCTCATGCTTGGAACTTTACGGCTAAGGAGTAAACCGGATTAAAGAAAGGGGGGATAATGATGCCTTTCATTAAAATTGAAGCAGGTAAAGTTAACAAAGACCAAAAGGAAAAACTTATCAGCGGCTTTACAAAACTAGCCAGTGAAACGCTTGGTATTGCCGAGTCAGCATTTACCGTTCTAATCAAAGAAAATGAAGTGGACAACTGGGGCGTTGGCGGCAAGATGCTTAGCGACATATTGGCAAGCAGAGGCAACTAATGTGTGTCCAAGTCCCTTGTGTTATCGTAAAACACTAAGGGAGCACGAACATGTCTGTTCGTGCTCCCTTAAACAACTTCCTGGCGGCGACCTACTCTCCCGGGGACGAACCCCAGTACCATCGGCGCTGGAGGGCTTAACTGCCGTGTTCGGGATGGGAACGGGTGTGACCCCTCCGCTGTGGCCACCA
>JBEKFU010000098.1:0-5812 GCA_050013155.1 Thermacetogeniaceae bacterium
GTTTCCTAAACCGCGTGTCGTAGGTTCGAGTCCTATCGGGCGCGCCATAGAAAGTTAGACCCCGCAAGCAATTGCGGGTTTTTGTTTTATGCAGGGGGTGCATAAAAGGGGGAGTTGGGGTTCAACAAGTTCTTGGCTTCAGTGGGGGATTGCCTTCCCCCCACCGAAGCCTATCAGTAAAACTTGGCTTGCGCCGAGCCGACCGGGGTACCCTCTGGGTCGGGTACCCCGCGAAGGCGGAAGCCTTAGCTGCACTGATCCAGGGGCTTAGCGCCACTTAGCTCCCACTTCAGTGGGAGTCTAGTGGCGGTTAGCCATCGGGTAACTCGTTAATACAGTGACGTAGCCGCTCTTACCTGTGTGCCCGTTTTCTCTCAGGCCGGGCGTTAGCCCGGATACGGGCGCCCACCGCTTTGGAGAAGCGGGGGTATTAGAGCGGGCAGTCATCTGTGGTGACCTGGCAAAGAAGGTTGCGTGAGAACTGATGGACCTTGAAATTAAGGAGTTGGTGGCGGGCGCCCGGGGGTTGGGCATCGAGATTGGCCCGGTGCAGCAGCGGCAATTTCAAGATTATGCGGATTTGTTGCAAGAATGGAACAGACGGATGAACCTGGTGCGGGCGCGAGGACGGGAGGAATTGATGCGCGCCCACATGCTGGATTCCCTGTGGTGCAGCTCAGTAATAGATCTGAGGGGAAATCTGCGCCTGTTGGACATCGGCAGCGGGGCTGGTTTTCCCGGCATACCGCTACGGATCTGCTTTCCGGAGTTGAAACTTTTCCTGCTGGAGTCCCAGCAAAAACGCAGCCTGTTTTTGGCAGAGGCGATTCGCCGACTGGGGCTGGACAACTCCATGGTGCTGACGGGACGCGCCGAGGAACTGGCGCGGAAAGAGACCTATAGGGAGAGCTTTGCCTGTGTCGTGGCCAGAGCGGTGGCGCCAATGACGGTGCTGGCCGAACTGGCCGTTCCCTTTGTTGCCAAGGGTGGACACCTGATCGCCCTCAAGGGCGGCGCCGCTGAAGAGGAGATCGCCGGCGCGGCATATGCCGTGGAACAGGTGGGGGGCGCAATTGAGCGGGTGATCCCCTATCGTTTTCCCGGAGAGAATGGCCGGAGCGTGATCAGCATCAAAAAAGTTGTGCCCACTCCGGAGCGCTACCCGCGCAGATCGGGCATCCCCGCCAAAAGGCCGCTGCTAGAAAAGGGAGCCTGCAGGAAAAATGGCAATGGCGTCGAAAGAGTCGAATAGACATGATAGCCTGCTGCAGCGGGTGCTGAGGAATCCTCAGGGAGGATTTGCAGGCTGAAGGGCGGAAGCAGGTCAAGATCCTGCAGATGGACGGGAGCACCATGATGACAATAAGCAGGATACGCAGTTGGTGGAACGATGAGGCCGGATGTTATGATCTGGAGGTGCTCGATCCGTCGGCTACGGTGGCGGACTACGAGCAGACGGTGAGCAAGATCCTGGCGGCGCCGGACGCCATCAGAAGATACGGAGATTGCTGCGTGGCATGCAGCATCTGCTGCGGCGGAAGGCTCTCGTTGACGGTGGTGGACCTATACCGCCTGAAGATGGGAGGGCTCGGTATCGCCCTACCCCTGGACGGATGGGTGGCTGCCCATGGGACGGTACAACGCCAGGATGGATGTGTTGACATCACCCTACGCCTGGATGATCACGAAACTTGCGCCCTGTGGGACCGTAAGGCAGGGCTGTGCAGCATCTACGAAAGCAGGCCGTTGATCTGCAGGACCTATATCTGCGCGCCCTATTCCTGGAGGGCTTCGGAGCTCCGAGGCCAGATCGTCAACGCCGGCGAGGATGAGTTGGTGCGCATGCTGGGGCTGGCGAATGCGAACGGTGGGACCGAACAGCCGCAGCCCTTCGCCGGAGTTTTGGATTACGGCGGAGTGCTGTTGAGGGATGTCTGCTCAGACAGGCTGTGGCGATGCCTCACCAGCCAGACCGGATAAATGGAGCACCAGAGCAGGAGGTTCGGGCTTGTTGTGGAATAAGATCAAAAGCAAGAGGGATTGTTCCACGTGGAACAATCCCTCCGGGCAAGCTGGCATAAGGCAGGTACGGCAGGATATGCGGGTAATAGCGATCGCTAACCAGAAGGGCGGCGTGGGCAAGACAACCACCGCGGTCAACCTGGGGGCCTCACTGGCAGTGGCCGGCCGAGGCGTCCTGCTGGTGGACATCGACCCGCAGGGAAACGCCACCAGTGGCCTCGGAATCGATCGGGCGCGGCTCTCCAGGTGTATCTACGACCTGCTGCTGGGGGAGGCTAGAGAGGATGATGTGCTTGTCTCTACCCAGGTGGCCGGCCTCGACCTGATCCCGGCGACGATCAACCTGGCGGGCGCAGAGATCGAGCTGGTCAACATGGAAAACCGGGAAAAACGGCTCCGTCTTGCCCTGCAGGCGTTGCGTCAACGCTATGACTACATCCTGATCGACTGTCCGCCGTCCCTCGGCCTGCTGACCCTCAATGCCCTGACAGCTGCCGACAACGTCCTGATCCCGTTGCAGTGCGAGTATTATGCCTTGGAGGGGCTGGGGCAGTTGCTGCGGACAATCAAGCTGGTAAAGGAGCGTCTCAACCCGTCGCTGGAATTGGAGGGCGTGCTGCTGACCATGTTCGATGCCCGCACCAACCTGGCGATCCAGGTGGTGGACGAGGTCAAGAACTACTTCGGCGATAAGGTGTTCAGCGCGGTGATACCGCGCAATGTGCGCCTCAGCGAGGCGCCCAGCCACGGCAAGCCGGTGTTGTTCTATGACGCCAGGTCGCGGGGATCATTACTATATCAGGAAGTGGCAGGAGAAGTGATTCAGAATGAAAAGTAAGGGACTGGGACGGGGCCTGCGGGCGCTGATCCCCGAAGCCGAAGCTCCCGTAGAGGGGGAGGTCGTCGAGATCCCGGTGGGGCGGATCGAGCCCGCATCCTTCCAGGTGCGTCGGGAGTTCAACGAGGATGCGCTGGCCGAGTTGGCCGCATCCATCGCCGAGCATGGTGTGATGCAGCCAGTGGTGGTGCGTCCCCTGGCGGGAGAGCGATACCAACTGATCATCGGGGAGCGCCGGTGGCGCGCCAGCCAGCGGGCCGGCCTGGAAAAGATCCCGGCGCTGGTCCGGGACGTGGACGATCTGGCCTCCAGTGAGATGATGCTGGTGGAGAACCTGCAGCGAGAGGACTTGAACCCGCTGGAAGAGGCCAACGCTTTTAAGCGGCTGACGGAGGAGTTCCATCTCACCCAGGAGGTAATCGCCCGCCGGGTCGGCAAGAGCCGCCCCTTCATCACCAATTCGCTACGACTCCTGCAACTGCCCGGGGAAATCCTGGACCTCCTGAGCCGTGGCCTGCTCACCGCCGGCCATGCCAAGGTCCTGCTGGGGTTGGAGAGCGGTGCCGGACAGAGCGCCCTTGCCCAGCAAATCGTCGCCCGGAAGCTGTCGGTCCGGGAGACCGAGCGGGAAGCTCAGCGCCTCCAGCAGGCAATGGCGCCCCGCACTAAGGTAGCCGCAGAGCGAGGCCGGGATGTGGAACTGGAATCCCTGGAAGATCGCCTGCGGCAGCTCCTGGGCGCCAAGGTCAGGATCAGTTCCGGGCGGCGGAGCGGCAAGATCGAGATCGAGTATTACAGCAAGGACGAACTGAATCGTTTACTGGAGATGTTTTTCAGTGGTCTATCTAGATAACGCCGCCACCACCTGGCCGAAGCCTCCTGTCGTGGAAAAAGCGATGGTAGATGCCCTGAGAGAGAAGGGTGGCAACCCCGGACGGGGCAGCCACCGGCTCGCCCTGGAAGCGGGACGCCTGGTCTACCACACCCGGGAGGTGCTGGCCGGGCTGTTCAACGTAGGCGACTCGTCACGGGTCGTTTTTACCATCAACTGCACCGAGGCTCTGAACCTGGCCCTGAAGGGCCTTTTAAAACCGGGTGATCATGTGCTGACCAGCAGCATGGAACACAACTCCATGATCAGGCCGCTGAAGGCGCTCAGTGCCTCCGGCGTGGAGTACACTGCGGTCCTCTGCAACCAACGGGGCGAACTGGATCCCGGCGATCTGGAGCGGGGCCTGCAGCCGAACACCAGGCTGATCGCCCTAACCCACGCCTCCAACGTCACCGGTACGCTGCTGCCGATCGCCGAGGCCGGGGTACTGGCGCGCCGGCACAACCTGGTGCTCCTGGTGGATGCAGCCCAGACTGCGGGTGTTTTTCCCATTGACGTGGAGGCATTGAACATTGACCTGCTGGCCTTCCCTGGCCACAAGGGCCTGTATGGCCCGCCGGGTACCGGCGGCCTCTACGTCAGGGACGGCATCTCCCTGACGCCGCTCAGGTACGGCGGCACCGGCAGTCAGTCCGAATCCGAGGAACAGCCGGAGATCATGCCGGAGATGTTTGAGAGCGGCACCGTGAACACCGTCGGCATCGCCGGGCTGGGCGCCGGCGTGGAGTTCCTGCTCCAGGAGGGACTGGACCGGATCCGGGAGCATGAGGCTGCCCTGCTGGAACAACTGCGCTCCGGGCTGGCGGCAATCCCTGGTATGATTATCTATGGCCCAGGCCGTCAGCCCCAGGCCCCGGTCCTGTCGGTGAACATCAGGGGCAACGACTCCGGTGAGGTGGCCTTCCTGCTCGACCGCATCCACCAGGTTGCGGTCCGGCCCGGACTACACTGCGCCGCCCTCGCCCACCGCACCCTGGGCACCACCAAGCAGGGCACGGTGCGCTTCGGCCTCTCCTATTTCAACACTGCCGAAGAGATCCGGCAGGCCATCAAGGCAATGGAAGAACTCAGCGGCGAACTGCTTTAGCAGTAGTGAGCGAAGCGAACATTAGGGGCATCGGGCGCCCACCGGGCACCCGATGGACTGAGGTTACAGTCGAAGTCGGTTTTGTGGTAACCCGTTCCAGCATATCTCCTTATCCATGCATCCTTTTCGCTCCAGGCGCCAGGGTTTCTCTTATCTCACCTTTCCGATTTCCAAAAATCTTTCAGGCAGGGAGCCGGCAGTAGCCATGATGGGTTCGCTTCCGGTTCCGGCCGTGGCGGCTGTGCTTAGATGATCACGGGTAATCCTGTGGTTGAAATCATAATTTAGTAGTGTTGCGCTGCCAGACGAGGAGGCTATTGGATGACGCCGGAACAGTTGAAACAGCTTCAAAACAATCTGCCGGCACAACCGGGCCTGCTGGGCCGGGAGGACTACCGGAGCACGGCGGTGCTGATGCTGTTGATGCTGTTGAACGACGAATATCACTTCGTGCTGCAGGAGCGCCACCCGGAGATCCCCCAGGGCGGAGAGATCTGTTTTCCCGGGGGGCTGTTCGACCCGGGCCAGGACGCCAGCACTGGGCAGACTGCCATCCGGGAAACGGTGGAAGAGCTGGGTATCCCGCAGGAGCGGATCGCAATGGTCGGCGCCCTGGGTACCCTGGTCACCTCCATGGGGGCGACCGTGGACGCTTACGTGGGGGTGGGCCGGTTCAAGGGGCTGGACGAGTTGCGGATTAACGACAGCGAGGTCAGAGCGGTCTTCTCCATTCCGGTGTCGTGCTTTGAGAGCGCTCCGCCCGAGGAATACCAAGCCCTGGTGCGGGTGCACCCGACCCACGTGGACGAGCGCACCGGACAGGAGACCATTCTGTTCCCGGCTGGGCAACTGGGGCTGCCGGAGCGCTATACCAGGCCCTGGGGCGTCACCCGGCACCGGATCCTGGTGTACCGCGTGGGTGGGCACATGGTCTGGGGGATCACCGCCCGGCTGATCTACGAGCTAATCCGGA
>JBEKFU010000099.1:0-9082 GCA_050013155.1 Thermacetogeniaceae bacterium
CCGCGGCTGTAGTTGATGCTCACTCCCCACCGCTCGCCCCCGCCAAAATAGTTTTCTATCTGTTCGGCCAGGTAGCTCACCGCAATCACGTAATCTCTGATCCCGCAGGCTAACAACGGCAGCAGCGCCCATTCCATAAGCGGCCTGCCATGCAAGGGCAGCATCGGCTTGGGCACATAATCGGTTATGGGGCGCAGGCGTGTGCCTCTGCCGGCGGCCAGGATCAGCGCCTTCAAGTAACGCCGCCCCCGCCGACCAATTCTTCCACCATGGCAGCGGCTGCCGCGGCGCCACCATACCTCTCACCCATTTCTTTCAGCCTCTGAGCGTTGTCCCGAAAGGAGCGGTCGCTTAAAATCTTTTGCACCGCCTCGGCCAGGGCAGCCGCGGTCAGGCCGCTTTTGTCCAGGACGATACCGGCTCTGTTGTTCGCCAGGACAGCCGCGTTGTCTTCCTGTTCGGCCATGGAAGGGACCACCACCGCCGGTCTGCCGCAGGCAATGCAGGTCATCAGGGTGGATGACCCGCCATGAAACACGGTCACATCGCTGGCTTTGATCAACTCCGTGCCTGGCACGAAGCCGCGGATGAACACGTTATCCGGCGGGTTACCGCCTGCAAGCCGTTCCGGGCCGATGGCCAGGCCGGTGGAAATTACCCCCTGCACGCCTGGCAAGTTGCGGAAGGCATCAAGAACCAAGGTAAGAAAATCCTCGCCGATCAGCGGGGTGCCGCCGCCGATGGTGACGTAGATCAGAGGCATCTCTGCATTTCCTGCATGGCGGGTTTTTAGCTCTGACTGTCCGGGCAAGTTGTCCGGCGGTTCCACCAGCAGGGGTCCGGTAAAACGCATCTTGTCTCCAAGGGCTGCAGCCCGTTCCCCTTCGAGGCCCGCCCCCACCCCGCCGTCCAGTTCCGGCATACCCTCCACGATGATCAGGTCTGCTGCGCTCAGGGCGTCCAAGCCGAGCTTTATTGCCGCGCGGCGTTTTGTCATGAAACTGATCGTTTTTTCGCCATGCGGTTGCAAGATAACCATCACACGCGGGATCCCCAACATCCTGGCTGTATTCGGACCCGTAAAACTGCCGCAAAGCATGACGTCTGGCTTTGCGATATTGACTGCTCTCTTCTCCGCCTCCGTCATCTGCTGCAGTATTTCTTTCAGGCGAGCCGCAATCTCATCCTGATGCCCGTCGTCTGTTCCCATTAAGGCACCGAACGGAAAATCGATTTTAGGCAAATCATCCATCTCGATGACATCGAGGCAGTGGTCTTTAACCACCGGGATCTGTTTATCTCCAGCAAGGATTTTGACCTCATGCCCCTTGCGCTGGAGCGCCTTGGCCACCGCCACCACGCGCATGGTCTGTCCCAGGGCTGTTGCTCCTATCTGCGTGGTACATAAAACTTTCAATGTTCTGGCCTCCTTTGCTTTCGTGAACAATCAGTTGGCTCCTGGCCAGAAAATCGTCCAGTAAGGCGTGTAGGTACTCCCGGTAATGACCTCCGATCACCTCCCTGATCTCCGGACGTGAAGGAAAGGCATCAGTCTCCTGGAAAGTGGCTTTCAAAGAGCCCAGGGTATTTCCCATGATCACAGATTGCAACGGGTTATGATAAAACTTGGTATAGGTATAGATAAACCCGGCGGACGAGGCGTCGCCACAGCCGGTGGTGTCCAGTACCGGCCCGATGTCTGTAACAACGGGTACACTTGCCCAGTATGTACGGTTTTCTCTACGCCAGGCGATCAGGGAAGACTGATTCCCGAAAGTGATCCAACAGGTGTTTACTCCAAACTGGACTATGCCGGCGGCAAATTGGATGAACTCCTCATATTGTTTCATGGGGTGGCCGGCCACCCAGGAGGTCTCGCTCTCGTTCATTTTCAGGATGTCTATGTAATCAAACCATTCCCGCGCATCCGGCCATACCTTTCCATGCCTGATGCCATCCTCGCTCACACCTGTTACCAGGCCGTGGGCATCGAGAAAGATCACCGCATCGGAAGAATTCTTCAGCTTTTTAACACATTCCAGGGAGATATCGGTTTCATTCAAGGGCATCAGCAGCACAGCCGCGCATGCGGACAACAGACTCATTCCAGCCGGAGTCAAAGGAGGCATGACATTGATCTGGCGGCTGCGGCGGTCGCGTTCATTGCTATAGATCAGTTCGATCTCCGTCGTGCCGTTCCCGAGTGCAGTCAGACCGGAAAGGTCGATGTTGGGATGATGCAGGAGGGAAGAAACCACCTCGAAATCTGCTGATGACAGATGAGACAGGCAGATCGCCTCATCTGCACTGTCTTCGAGAAGCTTGGCCATCGTGCT
Source organism: Thermacetogeniaceae bacterium (assembly GCA_050013155.1). Taxonomy (GTDB): domain Bacteria; phylum Bacillota; class DSM-12270; order Thermacetogeniales; family Thermacetogeniaceae; genus Palsa-1188. The sequence continues at coordinate 2,337 of JBEKFU010000099.1, forward strand.
GATGGCGTAGGCTACTGCCCCGTATTTTTCCAATCTGGCGCCCGTCGGAAGAATGACGTGATCCTTGGAGATGGGTCCGGCAATGCCAAACTTCACACCTGTTCACCCCTTCCGCAAATATATTTTGCCGCCGAGGCGAAAAATAAATACCTGAGTTCTTGGCGTAACCTATTTTGACTTATTCAACCCGTCCGAAGCTGACAGTGGCCAGGGTTATAAACACCAGGGCCAGCAGGGCGATGAACAGCAGCTCATTCCAGATGGTCACCGTGTGGTTGAACACCGTCAGATTGAGGCCTAACGCCTGCTTCAGGGCCGGGTTCATCGTGCTCACCTTCAGGATGATCTTCTTAAACATGTCTACTGCATAGGTCAGTGGGTTGATCTTGACCAAGAAGTTCATCCAGAGCGGCATGCCGGCCAGAGGGAAGAGGGCGCCTGATAGGAACAACATGGGGAACACCAGAACCTGCACCACCATCTGAAAACCGGCGGAGGTCTTGATACTGCTGGCGATCAGCAGCCCCACCGAGGATAGGGTGAAGGCCACCAGAAACATAACCGGGATCAACTCCACCAGCATGGTGAGGTTGAGCCTGATGCCGATGAAAGGCACGAAGACAAACATCAACAGGCCTTGGATAAAAGCCACCGTGGAGCCTCCGAGCACCTTGCCGATGGCCACCGAGAACCGCGACGCCGGCGACACCAGGATCTCTCTCAGGTACCCGAACTCCCTGTCCTGCACCACGCTGAGAGCTGAGAAGATCGATGTGGTGAGAATAGTCATGCCGATGATGCCTGGAAACATGAACTGTACGTAGTTGAAGCCACTCAGCGCCGATGATGCTCCCGGTCCTGATATTAAGGACTTCATGGCGCCGCTCATCCCGCTGCCGAAGATGATCAGGAACATGAACGGCATGGCGAAGGAACCCAGCAGCCTGGCCCTATCTCTCCAGAATCTCAAAACGTCACGGTACCATAATGCATATATGCTTTCCATGGCTGGTCCTCCTCTAACGCATTCTGTTGTGCATTCTCTGCTTCGCCAGATCACTGGCAGAAATCGACTCGTCCCGAATCTGCCGCCCCGTCAGCTTCAAAAAGACGTCGTTCACAGAAACTCGTTGCCCTTTTCCACCCTGAAAGTCAGGATGCCTTCAGCCTCGCCGGCATCCTTGCCGTACTTGGTCACGATCTCTTCTCTGGCCGCTTGGTTGTCGACAGTAACCAGTTCCACGATATCCCCGCCGACATCGTTTCTCATGTGGTCGGGGGTGTCCAGGGCGATGATCCGCCCTTGGTCGATGATGGCGATGCGGTCGCTGATCTCCGCCTCGTCCATGTAGTGGGTGGTCAGGAACATGGTAATCCCGGCCTTCTTCTTGAGCCTGAGGATGTACTCCCAGATGTGTACCCGGGTCTGGGGGTCGAGCCCTACAGTTGGCTCATCCAGGAACAGCACTTTCGGATAGTGTATCAGGCCTCTGGCAATCTCCAGGCGGCGCTTCATACCACCGGAAAAGGTCTCCACGATCTTGTGGCGGCGGTCCTCCAACTCGACGATCTCCAGCACCTCCTGGATGCGGCTCTCCCGCTCGGACCTGGGCACATTGTAAAACCGGCAGTGTAGCATCAGGTTCTCGTTAGCGGTCAGCTTCTCGTCCAGTGTGTTCTCCTGAAAGATGATCCCGATGCTCTTGCGCACCTCATTCTTCTCACGGATCACATCGTGGCCGCTTACCCTTGCCGTGCCACCGGTTGGCTTCAACATGGTGCAGAGCATTTTGATGGCCGTGGTCTTGCCCGCCCCGTTGGGGCCCAGGAAGCCGAAGATCTCCCCATCCTGCACGTCGAAACTGATTCCCTTCACAGCCTCGAAATCACCGTATTTCTTTCTCAAATCATTAACCTCGATGACATTGCTCATTCGGCGCCTCTCCTTCTCTCACAGCAAGATACTCCGGTTTACCAACATGGCTTGGATGCTCTGGCCGGATTTCAGGGCGCTTCACGCTCCCGACCATGTGATAAAGCAGGCGCTGCCATCGATCTTACAGACCCCTGACCCGCCTGCGAGCATCCGCGTTAATTATTATAGCATATATATTATGATTATATAAATATCATATTTATATAATCATTTTCTGTCAACATCGGGCTGGAATACTCTCAGATCAGATTGTGCGTCATTTCCGGCCTTAATATTGTTTATGTCCAAAGAATTGTTATATAATAATAATCAAGTTCCGGTTGTATAAAGGGGTGAATGGGATGAGGGCGGACACTCTGGAGCAGATTACCGTTGTCTTGCTGGCGATGTTTCCGCTGTTTCAGAAAAAGCTGTTCAGGGGAGATGGGACAGACGAAAACAGGGGGATCATCCACTCGCAAACGCATATACTCATACTTTTACAGCAGCAGAAGGCGATGCCCATATCCGAGATCGGGAAACAACTGCTGATCTCGCCATCCAACATGACCCCGCTGATCGACAAGCTGATCGATGAGGATCTGGTCGTGAGGCACCCCGATAAGAAGGACCGCCGGGTGATCAACGTGGCCATCACCCGCCGTGGGCTGGAGCATCTGGACGCATTGTATAAGGCCAAGTTGGACAGCTTCAAGACGAAATTGTCCAACTTGTCTGATGATGACCTGAGCCTGCTACTATCATCACTGCAAAACATTCTCAAGGTCATTGCCAAAGTCGATGCGGAACATTAAGGTTCGACCACCCGGCTCTCTGTGACAGGATTCACTGCGTCCTCGACCGTCACAGCCGACATCGGGCTCCCGGCCAGTGCACGCGGCGGGACGTAGGCTCCTGGTTTGGCGGTGACGATCTCCCCTTCGCTGGTAATAGCGCAGGGGTTGATCGGTTTCAATTAGCACGGCGGATCAGTTTCGACTTGACGATCACACACGAGGGGAAAATCTGTGGCACACTGTATCTTCTTTATGGCATCAGCACAACATGAAAGCTAGGTTCACAATCGCAAACTGGATAGGAGCTAGCGTAAGTATAAATTTTTGATAGCGCTAAAATAAAGATGCCCCATAAGATATAAGAAATAGGTCAACTACCCCCGCTTAGCACCCTCAACGAATCAGCGCTCATCCCTTTTTCTTCGCTGAAAAAATGACTTGTCATGGAAATTTAAGAAGCATACGGATGTATCCCATACTCAGGTAAGAGACCGGCCCGGGGCATCATCGTTGAAGGCATCATACTTGGTAGGGCGTCTTGCTCGGGCATTTGAAACCGGTGTTCCGGTCCAGCCTGCTGGCTAGATGGCCGTTGCCACCCAGGACAAATTTCTTCGCCCTGCATCAACACGCGGATCAGGAGAGAAACCCTTTGCGTGACACTCCATCCTGGGTTATTATGGTTAGGATAGGGGGTACGGAATGAAGCTGAAAGGGAAAGTGGCAATCATCACCGGGGCTGGCCGCGGGATTGGCCGCGCCATCGCCGGGGGTTATGCCCGTGAAGGCGCCTCTTTGGTACTCACGGCCGCCCGTGAAAAAAAGGAACTTGCCGAAGCGGCAGAGCCTTTAAATGCCTTGGGCATCCTCGCGGATGTGAGCAAGGAAGAGGACGCCCAGATGGTGGTCCAGGCCGCTTTACAAAGATACGGTCGCATAGACATCCTGGTCAATAACGCAGGCCGGGGCATGAAATATGTGAACCCCAGTTTTATGGTGGAACCCACCCGCTTTTGGGAGATAGACCCGAAAATCTGGCGGATGATCATAGATACGAACGTCACGGGCGTGTTCCTCATGACCAAGGCCGTGGTTCCCCACATGCTCAAGCAGGGTTGGGGTAGAATTATTAACGTTTCCATGAACTACGAAACGATGAAGCGAAAAGGGTTTTCCCCTTACGGCCCTTCCAAGGCAGCACTGGAATCAATGAGTATGATCTGGGCCCAGGATCTTGGGGGCACAGGCATAACCGTCAACCGCATCCTCCCGGGGGGAGCCACAGATACCGGAATGATTCCGGAAGGCACGCCAGAGAAGATCCGCCGCAGCCTGCTTAAGGCTGAGATCATTGTGCCTCCTGCTGTGTACCTTGCCAGCAACGAGTCCGACGGGGTAACAGGACAGCGCATAGAAGCCTCGGAATGGAACAGGCAATGCGAGTAAGGTTAATAAACAAATGGAAAAAAGCTACACAATCGGAATCACATCGCTGGCGTTCTGTAAGTGAACGAAAGTCTGACCGAAGAATCAGAGCGTGAGCTTTACTGTGACCTGTTAATCGTCCCAATATTCCAGCTTCGCCGGTTGTTGATATTCATTTTGGACAGGAAACACAGCAATTTTACCGGCGGCCACTACTGTTGAGGGAAAGCTATATTGACCCTAGTCAGGCTGTGCATTTTGATAAGAAAATAACAACGGAGGTGGAAATCATGAAAGTGATCGCGTTTAACGGGAGTCCGAGAAAGAGTTGGAACACAGCAACACTTCTGAACAAGGCGCTTGAGGGTGCCGCTTCGCAGGGAGCCGAGACAGAACTGGTTCATCTGTATGACCTAAATTATAAAGGGTGCACGAGCTGTTTTTCCTGCAAATTGAAGGGTGGTAAAAGTTATGGCAGGTGCGCCCTCCAAGATGATCTGGCGCCGTTTCTTCACCAGATTCCAGAAGTTGATGCTATGATCCTGGGTTCTCCGGTATACCTGGGGTCGGCCACTGGTCAGATGAGATCGTTTCTGGAACGATTGGTATTTCCGTACCTTGTTTATGATGCGAATCATTCTTCTCTTTTTCAAAAAAGAATGGCTACAGGCTTCATTTTCACGATGGGAGCTCCAGAGAGCCGGATAAAGGAGATGGGAATCGACCAGAACTTGAAAGGCATGGAAATGTCGCTGAAAAGAATGTTTGGCAGTTCAGAGTCGCTGCTTGTCACCGATACCTACCAATTTGACGATTATTCGAAATATGAGGCGTCTGGATTCAATGAGGCGGAAAAAGCAAAAAGACGTGCCGAAGAGTTCCCAAAGGATTGTCAAAGGTCGTTTGATATGGGAGTCAGATTTACGCGATCCACAGACCAGTAGATTATCTCCGCGCGATCTATCAAGTGTTCAATAGAAATAATTTCACCAATTATAAGTAGTAGTTACAACTGAAAAATATCCATACTTAAGACCAATGCGCATGTTTATCACCATGTTCTTTAACAATCAACCGGCATCCTTCCTTTCATCAGGGGTAGGCCAGGATCCCCAGCCCAACCTAGCATACTGTGTCCTGGAAGCTATATCTTCAGCTTGAAAAGGAAGCTGAGGATGGTGTCTTTCTCCGGTTTGATGCGGCGGTCGCTGGAAACGGGATAGATGACCCGCTTGAGGGGGACACTCTCCAGAAAGGGGAGAAACGGCATGGCCTCACAAACTCTGTACTGCTACCGCGCCAGCTTCCGACCTTACAATAATAAGCATAAAAAAAAATGATTACAGGGGGAATAAAAAATATGGAAAATAAAACTCAAAGTACGTTGTCTCAGATCGGGAATCGCAATTCGATGCGAACAGTCACTCTCGAAGAACACTACATGACAACGGCATTCATGGAAGGTCCCGGACGCCAAATCAAGCGCTCTCATATGGATCCCTCGAGCAATGCCCGGCTAATCGCACAACTGTGCGATCTTGACGGCCAGAGGATCGCGGAAATGGATGCCGCAGGTATTGATGTGCAGGTACTTTCGCTGAACTCTCCAGGCGTGGAGCAGCTCGATGCGACCGAGGCAGTGGAGCTTGCCCGCGACGCAAACGACCGTCTTGCGGATGCTGTGCGGCGCTATCCAAGCCGTTTCGCCGGGTTCGCCACTTTGCCGACCGCGGTTCCGGACACAGCCGCCGATGAATTGGAGCGTATGGTACGTGAACACGGCTTCAAGGGAGCAGTGATTAACGGCCATATTCGGGGCCGCTATCTGGACGACCAGTTTTTCTGGCCGATCCTGGAACGTGCCGAAACACTCCAGGTTCCGATCTATCTCCATCCGACACAGCCTCCCCAGCCGGTGGTCGAGGCCTCCTACATTGGCAACTTTGCGCCAGAGGTGACGGCCCTATTGGCGAATGCAGCCTGGGGCTGGCATATCGAAACCGCGATCCATGTTCTCCGCCTCATTCTCAGCGGAGCATTCGACCGGTTCCCGGGTTTGCAGTTTATTATCGGCCACATGGGCGAGGCTCTTCCTTTTATGCTGCCCAGAGTTGATCTCGTTCTGTCCACAAAAGTGACAAAGTTGGATCGCCCGATGGGTGCTTACCTCCGCGAGAATATCCATTACACGTTCAGTGGCTTCAACTTCATGCCAACATTCTTAGACCTGTTGCTTCAAGTTGGCGCCGACCGGATTATGTTCTCAGCCGACTATCCCTATGGTTCGATGGCGCGGGCGCTTTCATTCCTGGAGCAACTCCCGGTGAGTCCCGCCGACAAAGAGCGGATTGCACATGGCAACGCAGAACGCCTCCTTCGACTATAGGCAGGTGGGTTGATATGCACGCCCTGATTTCAGGAGGACGCATGACCGTCAGGAGATAGACCATTCGTGGCACCGCGCCCAAAGGGGGTTTTTGAGAATGAAAATTAATTTTGAAAAAGCTGTTTCATATATTTGAGAGAACGTACTTAAAAAAGCCGCTAAAGCGTATTCCCGTTGGTTTCTTAATTTCGAAGACTCTTTTCTCGCAAATCCTACCAAGGTT
>JBEKFU010000100.1:0-5785 GCA_050013155.1 Thermacetogeniaceae bacterium
CATAGCCGCCGCGTTGCAATGCGCTAATCAACAAGGCCGCATCATTTTCTGAGTCCTCTACGATTAAAACCTTAATAGATTGGCCCATGTTTCCCCCACATTATTCGTATGTAAAGAGATATGTTCCTTAATTTAAAATGTACATTTCGACAGCGTTCTACTTATTATCCTTCAAATGTTATCATCGGCAAATGTCTCCAAGCCTGAGAAAAGTCGCTGACCAGCCACTGCTTGACGGCCCACGCCTTTGACGTTATGATAATTTAGGTTACCGAACTATAAGGCAGCCTAAAGGATGTGATGGTTTGGATACACCGCTGGAGCAATTCGAAGAGAGCCTGGACCGGGTGAACAGGGTCCTCAACCACCTCACCCAGGTATTCTTGGTACAGCGGGGTCTGAGCATGTCCCGCTACCGGATCCTCCGCTATCTCCAGTCCCGGTCGGAGGTCAATATGAGCGAGATGCAGGGCAGTCTGCTGGTCTGCGGTTCTACGCTTACCGAACTGGTGGACGGTCTGGTCCGGAGCGGACTGGTGCTGCGGATGCGGGACCAGAGAGACCGGAGGATGGTTTACCTGCGCCTGACCGGGGAGGGCCGGGAAGTATACCGGGAAGTGCTCGCTTTCCGCTGCGACCGCCTGAAGGAGGTCCTGGCCGGTGCAGACGCCGGCCTGGATGGTATAAACGCCTTCTTGAACAGCGTTTATACCGGATTGAAACAACAAATCGCCGTGCCGGGGGAGAAGTTCAGCGACCGGCCGGGCAATGAGAGGTGCGACAAAAACTTTGAGTAACACGGCATCCGACGCAGAACCATTGGCTAAAACCACTGCACCCCTTGGAAATGGCTACAAATGGGTAGCCCTGTCCAACACGACCCTGGGTACGCTGATGGCCGGTATCGACAGCACCATTGTCTTGATTGCCCTGCCGGCCATCTTCGTGGGACTCAAGGTCAATCCGCTGGCTCCGGACGAGACGACCTACCTGCTTTGGGTGCTCATGGGCTACATGGTAATAACGGCCACCCTGCTGGTTTCCTTCGGGCGGCTGTCCGACATCTTCGGCCGGGTGCGCTTCTATAATCTCGGCTTTGTCATCTTTACGGTTGGTTCCATTCTGCTCTCTCTTGTCCCCAACACAGGCAACGCGGGCGCCATGGAGGTGATCATCTTCCGCCTGGTCCAGGCAATCGGGGGCGGCTTCCTGTTTGCCAACAGCGCAGCCATCCTGACCGACGCCTTTCCTTCCTCGGAAAGAGGCATGGCCCTGGGCCTGAACCAGGTAGCTTTCATCGGTGGCTCCCTGATCGGACTAATCCTGGGCGGTTTTCTGGCCGCGATCAACTGGCGGCTGGTGTTTCTGATTAACGTGCCGATAGGCATTGCCGGGACCATCTGGGCCTATCTCAAGTTGCAGGAAACCGGTGTCCTGACCAAGACACGGGGGCTCGACCTGGCCGGCAACACCACCTTCGGCACCGGTCTGACCATCCTGCTGGTCGCCATGACCTACGGTATCATGCCTTACGGACATTCGCCCATGGGGTGGACCAGTCCGCTGGTCCAAGGCGGCCTGGTGGCAGGGCTTGTCTTGCTGGTCGCCTTTGTCTTCATTGAAATGCGGGTCAAGGACCCCATGTTTCGCCTGAATCTTTTTCGCATTCGCATGTTTTCGGCCGGCAACGTGAGCGGTTTTCTCTACTCCGTGGCCCGGGGCGGCCTGATGTTCATGCTCATCATCTGGCTGCAGGGCATCTGGCTGCCGCTGCACGGCTACAACTTCGAGGTTACGCCGCTGTGGGCCGGCATTTACATGGCGCCCATGATGGTCGGCTTCTTCCTCATGGGTCCGCTCTCCGGCTGGTTGTCCGACCGTTTCGGTTCCCGGGGCTTTGCCACCGGCGGCATGCTGCTCACAATGGTCGGTTTTCTGCTGCTTGCGGCTCAGCCGGCCAACTTTTCCTACGTGCCGTTCATGCTCATTCTGGTGCTTTCGGGCTTTGGCATGGGCATGTTCGCCTCCCCCAACATGACGGCCATCATGAACTCGGTCCCGGCAGAATACCGCGGGGTGGCTTCCGGGATGCGGGCCACCATTCAGAACTCCGGCACCCTCCTGAGCATGTCCGTCTTTTTCAGCATAGTCATCATCGGCCTGGCCAGCAAGCTGCCGCCGGTGCTGTACTCCGGCCTTGTTGCCCAGGGCATACCGCCGGCGGTGGCCAGCCAGACGGCCAATCTGCCGCCCACAGGGGCACTCTTTGCCGCCTTCCTGGGCTACAACCCCATGCAACAACTGCTCCCGCCCGCAGTTCTGGCTAACCTGCCTGCGGCCACCAGGAACCTGATCCTGGGCAAGGAATTCTTCCCTTCGTTGATGGCGCCGGCCTTCATGGCCAGCCTGAGAATAACCTTCTACGGTGCCGCGGCTATGTCCCTGGTGGCCGCCGCCGCTTCTCTGCTGCGTGGTGAGAAGTATATCCACAATGTGGAGGAAGCCCCATCCTAACAGGCTGTAATGCGAGAGTGCGACTAGCGCCAACCCTCTAATTGTGGCCATTGTGCAAGGTAAATGGGGTAAAACAATGGAGCCAGGGGAACTGGTCTACGCCAGAGGCGAAAAGGGTGCCGGGATGGATAAATAGCTTTCAGGCGATTGCGGTGTTGATCAGACGACCCTTTTTCCCTGTAGAGCCTTGGCGGCCAGCTTCGAATACTTCTTCGCAATGTACGGCCACTGCATTTTGGCACCTAAACTGGCCGCCCTTTTTTCAAGCGATAGCTTGAGCCCTGGCTCCGATAAAATGCGGTCAAGAAGCAGTGCGATGGCCTCCGGGCTGGCGTCGGCCGCTACCAGCCCTCTCTTCCCCGGAACCAGAATTTCCTTGGCATAGGTATAGGGGGTTGAGACAATAGCCCTTCCGCAACCCAGGGCATAGGCGAGAGTGCCGCTGATCGCCTGATCCAAGTTGGGATAGGAGCTAAGATAGATATCGGACATGTAGAGGTATTCGCCTATCTCCTCTGGCTCCAGAAACTTGTTGACGAACCGGACGTGGTCCTGGAGGCCTAGGTCGTCTACCAGGGCATGCAGCATCTTACGGTACTGCTCCCCTTCATGTTTAACCAGCATCGGATGAGTACTACCCACTATCAGGTACAGCAGGTTCTTGTGCTTTTTAACCAGATCTGGCAGCGCCCTGATGCCGATCTCAATGCCCTTGCCGGGCCCGATCAGTCCGAAGGTAGTAATGATCTCCCGGCCTGTAAACTTGTATCTTTGCTTCAGGAGCTCCCGGCTTTTAGGCTTAAAGTTGGGCACCCCGTGATGTATGATGTTGATCTTTTCTGGTGTGACATTGTAGACACGGGACAATAGATCGGTGGCATTCTTTGTCATGGTCACCACAACCGCCGCGTGCTGGCATAGTTTGCTGAGCACCGCTTTTTGGTTGTCACTGGGATTAGGGAGCACCGTATGGGCCACCAGCAAGTAAGGTTTTGCCAGAAGAGCGGTGAAATCCAACAGGTATTCGCCGTCCATTCCGCCGTAGATGCCGTACTCGTGCTGAACGATCACGAGATCGATGTTGCTATTACTATTAACGGCATTAGCAGTGCTGATATAACAGTCCCTTTCATGCTGTTCGATGACAAAGGTTCCTTCTTCGGGATAGGCGTACACATAGTACGGGTCTGACACAGCTGCGATGGAAATACGGTTGCCTAACAGCAACAGATTATCCCTTAAATCCTTGGAGAAGCTTGCAATTCCACACTGTTTTGGTAGGTATGTACCCAAGTTTAGGAAAAACATGTCATTCCCTCCCTCCCCAACATCCTTGTAAACTCATCGAAAAGATGAAAATTTCCTTGCAACAGTAACTCTCTTCTTGTCCTGGTACATCAGGTCTTCAGCTTCCCGCAGCACGAGTTCGAAGGGTTGATCGATATCCTCTCTGGTGGCAACACCCAGGGCAAAACTGACGGGCATCGATTCGCTTCCTGTTTTCTCACCGGCCGCCCGGAGCTGGTTGCATATCCTCCCGGCAGTGTCTCTACCTGTGTTCGGCAGCAGAACGGCAAATTCATCGCCGCCCCAGCGGCAGATGATGTCTTCCTTGCGACACGTACTCTTAAAAATCTCGGCGGTCCTGATCAACAGAGCATCCCCTGCCTGATGGCCAAGGGTATCGTTGACCAGTTTGAGCCCGTTGACATCGCCCATGATCACGCTGAAAGGCAACTGCCTTTTCGTATTCAGGCGCTCGAGCTCTTCCTCGAAGAAAGAGCGGTTGAAGATCCCGGTCAGGATGTCATGGAAGCACAGATACCTGAGACGCTCTTCTGCTTGCTTGCGCTCGGTAATGTTGCGTATCACCACGACAATCTGATCTTCAAGCAACGGGAGAAAGCGCGCTTCGAAAAATTTCCTTTCTCCACGGATGCTCAGGTTGTATTCGATCATCACCAGCAACCTGGTATCTTGAACCTGATCGATTGCCTGTTGAAACTGCCGGCCCAATTTTTTGGAAACGTCCTGTATCCGCTTCCCGAGCAAATCCTCTATAGGCTGGGACAGGTCAGAAGGGTCGCCTGCCAGTAATTCCTGAAATGTGCCATCTGCGCCGAGCCTGAAATAGAGATCCGGCAAAGCCTGAAAGACCGCCTGGAGTTCGGCAGACGTCCGGTGCAGCGCTTCTTCTGCCCGTTTGCGTTCCCGGCGCACTACCGCCTCTTGCAGTTCCCGTTCGATGGTGAAATTGAGCCTGGTCAGGTTGTCTTTGAAAATGTAGTCATCGGCGCCCGCCTTCATGGCTGCCACTGCCACATCCTCGCCGATCCTGCCGGACACGATAATGAAGGGCAAATCCAGACCCCTTTCTTTTACTAACCCTAGGGCCTCCAGGACATTAAAATGCGGCATGACGTAATCGGCGATGATCAGATCCCATTTCCGGCGGTCCAGGGCGCTTGCCATCGCTTCACGGGTATCGACCCGTTCGCAGAGAGGATCGTAACCCCACCGTCGCAGTTCGTGTAACATCAGCTTGGTATCGTCATCTGAATCCTCGACCATCAGAACCCTCAAGGATCGATCCATGAATAACCCCCCGCAATCGTATGTTAATGCAACTGCAAGAGCCAGGCCAACGTAACTTTTCTGCTCCGAAATCTCGGCGTCGATGCCTCCCGCAAGGAGACGCTCATATTAAGGCTGGCACCCCGTGGTGGATGATGTATACCTTGTTCGGTGTTACCTTATAGATGCCGGACAGGAGATCGGCCGAGTTCTTGGTCATAGCCACGACTGAGAGATTTAGAAAAGTGTTTAAGTTATAAATATAGTTGATTTCACTGCGAAAACCCCTACTTTGGGTTCAGTGATACAATATATTGTGGCTATCATAGTTAGGGATACTACATGAAGTATACTAGTTGACCAAAAGAGACTTTTTGCATCAGAATCATAGTTGTGTTTTCAATATAGTTTTGATCCCTATTAATGTCAAGATTTATCAGAAGATATCACCCATATCGACACCAGTTAAGGCTGGATGTACCTGGCGGCGATCATGGATCTATGCTCCAAAAAGATAGTTGGCTGGTCAATGCAGAAATACCTATGCCGGCAACTGGTCATTGAGGCCCTGGACATGACCATCGCGAACCGTCATCCTCTGCAATCATGGCAATCTTTCCTTGTTCCTGATTGCTGCCAGCACCTTTTCAGGAATCGCCGGAAGCTCCTTCAAGCGTACGCCAACCGCATCGTAGAT
>JBEKFU010000101.1:0-7963 GCA_050013155.1 Thermacetogeniaceae bacterium
ACAGTGCCACCGGAAAAACACTGCAAGGACGACCATGCGTTTATAGAACGTCTTTATTGCGAGTTTGGCGGCTATTGCGACGTGTACCTGGGCATCAACGAGTTAGGCTACCGGGTTGCGCATATGTAACGCGTTACATATAAGGAAGACCTGGGCATACCACGCCTACCGCCAGGGCGCGGACATATTACTGCTGATGAAGGCGCTGAACCATTCGGCCTGTCTGCAGCCGCCTCGTCAACGACCTGGGCAAATTCCTCAAAGAATTTCGGGGTCATCGTGTTCAACTAACCGCCAAAGGAGTCTCCCGCTTCTATAAGCGGGAGATGAATTTGGCAAAAGCTTTTAGTCTCCGAATTCAGTGGGGGTGCAGACCCCCACTGAATCCCCGAGCGAAGCGTCGGGGCGGTTCAAGGTGATCACACCAACTTCGCCAATCTTCTCGTACAACATTGTTTCGTATGCCGCCCGAATGTGCTCCTTTCATGTCTCAGGATCATGAGGTAAATACTACTGTACCCGTCTTAATCATACACCAATCATCCATCCGCATCGACATTCCGTACCCCTGCCTGGTAGAGAAGCTGGCTTCCTTGCAGAGCATCGCTTGATTCGGTATTGTAAAAAATATTTCTATGATGTCGAACGCAGAATACTTTTACCGGCAGGAATGCCTGAATCGGTGTGGAATAACGATATTAATAATAAGTTGACCTGCTCCGGAAGCTAGCCGGCTCGATCAGTAAGTCGTCTGACAGAAATATTTAGAAAGGTATTCGGCATTGCCGAATGAGGTGATGGGTAGTGACTGGTAACAAGAATGAAGCCTCAAAAATTCGTTCGGTGGCTAAGGCATTGACGATCATCGATCTTTTAGCAGCCAAACAACGGGAGATGTCCCTGGCAGAATTAGCCCGGGATACGTCGCTGCCCAAAAGCACCCTGCACGGCCTGTTATCTACCATGCGGGATTTCGGTTATATTGAGCAATCGTCGTTTGATGGCCGTTACCGGCTGGGGGTACACCTTTTCGAGGTTGGTAACGTAGTAGCCAATAACTGGGATGTCCGGCAAACTGCGGTACCCTATATCCAGAAACTCGTGGATGATCTGGAAGAAACAATTCACCTGGCCATTCTTGATAAGGGCGAGGTGCTTTATGTCGACAAACGAGAAAGCAATCAATCGTTGCGAATTGTCTCCCAGGTAGGGATGCGCTTACCGGCCCACTGTACCGGAGTGGGGAAGGCGCTCCTAGCCAGTCTCCATCACAGCGAGGTAAAACGCATTATTGCCGACAAGGGTCTGAAACGCTACACCCGGCACACCATCACCGACCCGCGCGAACTGGAGGCGGAGCTGGATAAGGTGCGCGCCCTGGGGTATGCCGTTGATAATGAGGAAATTATGGACAGTTTACGCTGCATCGCTGCCCCGGTAAAGGACAATAATGGTAAGACCTGTGCCGCCATCAGCGTTTCCGGGCCTGTGTCCAGGCTGGATGGAGAGAACTTTCGGCGGGCGTTAGAGACGATCACACAGACGGCGCTGGAGATTTCGGTCAGTCTGGGTTACTCGTCCGTCGTCGGGAGTGAAGCCAGTGGAGCTTAGGGAATTCCTCTTTGACCCCCTGGCGGGGCGGGAGTTTGCGTTTCAGATCACGGCCCGGGAAAGGGGGATTTTTTCAGGGGCCGAGCGGCTGGCACAGCAGGCTACGGAGCTGGGCCTGGATGTTGCCATCCCGGTTGCCGAGGGAGAGGCCCTGGAACCGGGAACCTGCATCCTCCATGGCCGGGGGCGGGCAGAGGATGTCATCCGTGCCGAAGAGGCACTTCTGGGGGCCATCGGCAAACCGTCCGGGGTGGCCACAGCGGCGGCGGCTTTTGTCCGCAGGGCCGGCGGGCGCTTGAAGATAGCCTGTGGTTCCTGGAAGAAGGTCACCCCGGAGATTAGGGCCGACCTGCGACAGGCGGTAGCGACCGGCGGGGTCGCGGTCCGGATCACCGACCACCCCTTCATCTATCTGGACAAAAACTACGTCCGCCTCCTGGGGGGTGTCGGTCCGGCGGTCACCCGCGCTCGGGCCTACGACCCGGAACGGTTGATCGCTGTGCAGCTCCGGGGTGAATCCCAGCCGATCCGACTGGAGGCCGCTGCAGCTGTAACAGCGGGGGCTGCCATCTTCATGGTGGATACTGGGGACCTGCGGGACCTGGATGCTACGGTAAAGGCGGCCCGGGCCGGAGGGTGGCGCAACCGGATTCAGATCGCTTTTGCTGGTGGCGTAACCCAGGACAAACTGGAGGCAGTGATTGCGGCCCGGGCCGATATCGTTGACGTCGGGCGGGCGATTATTGACGCCCCCATACTTGATCTGAGCCTCGATGTCGCAGGGGGGAAGCAGAAATGAGCGGGATAAGTGATGGCATGCCGGATTGGGACCTGCTGGAGAAGACCACCTTCTGGATCAGCGATATCGATCTGAACGCGGCCGACTTGGGAACAGTGGCCGCAGTGGCCGCGGCGGCGCTGGGCCTCGCGGCGCCGGAGGTAATGGTCGTAGACGTACGGCCGGAGCTGGTGGCCTTCGATATCCTCAGGCACCAGATCCGGCCGGAATCCGTGGCAGGCAAGGAGCGGGAGCTTCTGGAGCGGTTGGCGGAGTTGGACGGAGTAACCCTGGGACCGGAAGCGGGCGTCCACTCCGAAGGTATCCTCGGCCTGATCGCCATGGAGCCGGAAGAGGCCAACCGGGTGCTGGCTGAGTCGGCCGCCCTGGCACAAGACATCAGCCGGACGGTGGCCCGCCGGGCGATCGTTTTTGCCTCCGGCGCCGAGGTCAGTGCAGGAAAGATCAAGGACACCAATTCGCCCTATATCCTGGCGGCCCTGGAAGAGGCCGGATACAAGGCCCGCTTCGGCGGCATTCTGGAGGATGATGTGATCGCGGCGGCCAACCACCTTGAGGGAGCGCTGGGAGAGGGATACGGCCTGCTGATCACCACCGGGGGCGTGGGAGCCGAAGATAAGGACTGCAGCGTCGAAGCCGTCCTGCGCCTTGATCCTCAGGCTGCTACCCCATGGATTCTAAGATTCAAGCCCGATTTTCGACGCCACCATAAAGAGGGGGTCCGGATCGCCGTTGGCCGGGTAGGACAGGCCAACCTGGTGGCTCTGCCCGGACCCCATGAAGAAGCGCGGCTTGGCTGCAACAGGCTTCTGGCCGGCCTGCAACAGGGCCTGGCGCCCGGACCTGTGGCCGAATATATCGCCGGCGCCCTGCGGGAACGCTGGCGTCGGGTAATGACGGAAGGAGGATCTGAACATGGATTACCAGACTATTGCCACTGAACTTCTGGAAGCGGAAACAAACCGCCGGCCAGTGGAACCCTTGACCGGCCGCTACCCGGGCCTGACGCCGGACAAAGCCTACCAGATCCAGTTGGCCGGCATTAAAACCAAGCTCGCCGCCGGACGCAGGGTCATCGGCAAGAAGATCGGCTTGACCAGTAGAGGGATGCAGCAGCTTCTGGGGGTTAATGAGCCTGATTATGGGCATCTCCTGGACAATATGCTGTTGCTGGAGGGCGAACCCTGCCAACGGGAAGAACTCCTCTGGCCGCGGGTGGAAGGCGAACTGGTGTTCATCCTGAAGGAGACCATCAAGGGCCCGGGGGTGACCATCGCCGACGTCTTCCGGGCGACATCGGGGATCATGCCAGCCTTCGAGATCGTGGACAGCCGCATTCGCGACTGGAAGATCAAGCTGCCGGACACCATCGCCGACAACGCCTCCAGCGCCCGCCTGGTCCTGGGCAGTCGTATGCTTCCCATCAACGACCTGGACCTGCGCCTGATCGGCATGGTGCTGGAGAAGAACGGTGAGATGGTGAGCAGCGGCGCCGGCGCCGCTGTGTTGGGCCACCCGGCGGCAGCCGTAGCCTGGCTGGCCAACAGGCTGGCCGCTTTTGACATTGCCCTGGAGGCCGGGGAGATCGTCCTTTCCGGAGCTGTTACCGCTGCCGAGGATGCCCAAGCGGGCGATGTCTTCACCGTTTCCTTCTGCGGGCTGGGGAGTTTGAACCTGAAGTTTGTTTAGGATTATCAGTCACATTACGTTAAGGAGTACGAACATGAACAAGGTAAAAGTGGCCGTGATTGGCCCGGGCAACATCGGTTCCGACCTGATGTACAAGATCCTGCGCAGTCAGAATCTGGAGATGGCACTCATGACCGGCGTCATCGAGTCCGAGGGGATCAGACGGGCGCAAGGGTTGGGTATCCCCACCTCAATTGAGGGGATCGAGGCCGTGCTGGCGGAGGATGACATCAGGATTGTCTTTGATGCCACGGGAGCTAAGCCTCATTTGCGGCATGCCCCGCTCCTCAAGGCAGCGGGAAAAATCGCCATCGACCTGACGCCGGCGGCGGTGGGACCGTACGTGGTGCCGTGCGTCAACCTGGAAAAGGTCAAGGCCGAGCCCAACCTGAACATGGTGACTTGTGGCGGCCAGGCTACGGTGCCGATTGCCTATGCCGTCAGTCGGGTGGCCGGGGCAAGATACGCCGAAATCGTCTCCTGCATCGCTTCCAAGAGCGCCGGGCCAGGTACCCGCCAAAACATCGACGAATTTACCCAAACTACGGCCAAGGCCCTGGAGGTGGTCGCCGGCGCCCAAAAGGGCAAGGCGATCATTATCCTGAACCCGGCTGAGCCTCCGATCATGATGACCAACACTGTTTACGTACAGGTAGAAGAGATGGACGAACAGACCATTCGGGCCTCAGTGGCGGAGATGGTTAAGGAGATCCAGACCTACGTGCCCGGCTACCAATTGCGGGTGCCGCCGCTGATCGACGGCGATAAAGTGACGACCATCATTCAGGTCGAGGGTGCAGGCGATTTCCTGCCCAAATACTCCGGCAACCTGGATATCATTACGTCGGCGTCCGTGGCTACAGCAGAAAAACTAGCCAGACAAATGCTGTCCGAAGAGGAGATGTCAGCATGAGTACCGGTTCATTCGTTCACATTGTAGACACCACTTTGAGAGACGGAAGTCATGCCGTCAGCCACGAATTTACAGCCGCACAGGTGACTGCCATTGCCGGCGGCCTTGATGATGCCGGGGTGGAATATATCGAAATCTCCCATGGCGACGGCTTAGCCGGGTCTTCCTACAACTACGGCTGGTCGACAACAAGTGAGGAGGAACTGCTCAAAGCTGCCAGCAAGGTGATCAAGAAGGGTAAGCTCACCGTGCTCCTGCTTCCCGGCATCGGCACCGTCGATGACCTGAAAATGGCCGCCGGCTGTGGCGCCAAGGTGGTACGGGTGGCCACCCACGTTACCGAGGCCGATATCGGTGAGCAGCACATCGGCATCGCCAAGAAAATGGGACTGATGGCCGTAGGCTTCCTGATGATGTGCCACATGGTACCGCCGGAGAAAGTGGTCGAGCAGGCCAAACTCTTCGAGTCTTACGGTGCCGATTATATCAACGTCGCCGATTCCGCCGGCGCCATGCTGCCGGAAGACGTCAAAGCGAGGGTGGGGGCCGTGGTCGAAGCGGTCAAAGTGCCTGTAGGCTTCCATGCCCACAACAACCTGACCCTGGCCACAGCCAATTCCCTGGTGGCTGTCGAAGTGGGAGCGACATTCCTGGACGCTGTCTGCCGCGGCCTGGGCGCCGGAGGCGGCAACACGCAGATTGAAGCCCTGGTGGGAGTTGGTGCGCAACGCCCCGTTCATGCTGGGCTACGCCGGTGTTTACTCCAGCTTTTTACTGCACACCTACCGGGCGGCGGAGAAGTTCCAGCTCGACCCCCGGGACATCCTGGTGGAACTGGGAAGGAGGCGTATGGTCGGGGGGCAGGAGGATATGATTGTCGACGTTGCTTACCAACTGGCACAGGCATAAGGGAAAAGAGGAGGAGAACCCGAACCGTGAAACTAGTCACCATGATGGCGCAGGTAGATGACAGCAAGTGTAAGGGCTGCCGGACCTGCGAGCGGGTCTGCCCGGTGTTGGCAATTAAAGTTGAACATAAGAAAGCTGTGGTCGACCCGGAGCGCTGCCGGGGCTGTGCCAACTGCGAGCAGCGCTGTCCGGAATACGCCGTGGCCATGCTCAAAAGGGACCGGCCGTTGCAGGTAGGTGTCGATGTGCATGCTGTCAACTATGGCGAGGTGGTTGACCTCTGCGCCAAGGCCGGGCTGCACCCCGAGGAGCGCGTCTGCTACTGCGTCGGCACCCGGGCCGAAGAGGTGGCTGCGGCCATCATCAAGGGTGCTCGCACCCCGGAGGAGGTATCTCTGGGCACCGGTGCCCGGACGGGCTGCACCATCGAGTGCATTCAGCCCATTCTGCGGCTCCTGGATGCGGCGGGGTACGACCTAGTGCCGCCGAAGGGCGGCTGGCAGTGGTATGGCCGGACGGCTACGGCGTGGGACCTGTCGGAGGCTTTCAAAGAGAAATACAAATCCCGGGGCTTCTACTTTGAAGAAGACCGGGCCGTCCTGGACCAACTGGTAGCGGAAGGTAAAAAGGTGGTGAAGCCCGATGCAGAGGCCTATTAAACCCATTGCCCCCAAACAGTCCCAGTATGGCATCGATCCCTCGTCGGTCAAGACCAGGGTGGCAGAACTGCCGGGGATCATCTCTGTCAGCCTGAAGGAACTCTTTCCGGACCTGCCGGAGGTGATTTACCCCGGGGAGAACGGCTTGGCAAGAGTCCGGCAGGCGGCTGTGGATGCTCTCAGCAAGGTCGACATGGGCATGATCAAGCCGGAGCACTCGGTTAATGTCCTTGCCTCCCACCATGGCTTCACACTCCTGGGGGGAGAGCCCTACGCCGAACTCCTGAAGGCCGTCAAAGACGCTATCGAGCAGCGAACGTGCTGTAGGGAAATCCGCCTGCGGGCCGGGGTGGGCATGCGCTTCCGGGAAACGGAAGAGTATATCAAGCGTTACGGCCTGGGTGCCTATTACAGCAACAAGGCTATTGGTGTGGCGCCTGTGGACGAGGGCATTCCCATAGAGACCGAGATCGGCACTCTTTATGGGATCAAGAAGGTCTATGATGCCGACTGGATTGTCCATGTCCACCACACCGACGTGCGTGAGGTCCACTTCCACCGCCAGGTGGACAAAGCCGTGAAGCCTTTCGGCATGTCCTACGCCCGCATCGAGACCAGGTCCACCTATCATCACAACCTGGGACCGCGGGGCGCGAACTTCGTCGCCCGGGCGATCTTCGATTCAGAGTTTGTCCAGAAAAAATTTGCCTTTGCGGCCTTCCTGAACATTGCCCCCAACGGCATTGTCGGAGTGGACGTGGACAATGACCTCTACGCAATGAACGACCGGGTGACTTTCACCGGTTGCCGGTATTACGGCAAGATCATGACTCTCTTCGGCCAGATCGACGAGTGCATCGCGGCCCTGGATTTCCCTTGCCCGGTACCCTACGTCTTCTCGGCCGGGGTGATTTATGCCAACTTCACGGGGGCCAACACGGACCTCTACGACCTGGAGGCACCTTTTCCACCCTATACCTGGTACACGGAAGCCTATTACGGCAAACGGGGCAAACCCCTTCTAAGTATGATCCTGCCCATAAACCCGGCCATCAAGATGTGCGTCCACAACTATGCCTGGGGTGGTTATCCATCGGCCTTCTTCGCCGAGCAGATCCCCACGCTGGTGGTGGGCCAGGAACAGGCTGATCTCTTTGATCGAGACCCCTTGAATCCTAATTACATGGACTATGCCACGGTGATCAGGAGCACCGAAGCGGCCATGAACTTCGCCTACCGGGCTACTGGCGTCCGGAAGGTCATCATCTTCGACGGGGCGATGGGCGGCATCAACGTCAGCGAACCCCTGGCCGAGTTGCTGGAGGCCAAAGCCCCCGAGGTCAGCGACCGGGTGGATCACGAGCTGCTGCCCAAGTGGCTCCG
>JBEKFU010000102.1:0-5531 GCA_050013155.1 Thermacetogeniaceae bacterium
TCGAACTCGTGTCTCCGCCTTGAGAGGGCGGTGTCCTGGGCCACTAGACGATAGCGCCGCTTATGGCTGCGGGACTAGGACTCGAACCTAGGCTGAGTGATCCAGAGTCACCCGTGCTACCATTACACCATCCCGCAGTTTGTTTACATTTAAATTATAGTCATATCCTGCTTCCTGTCAAGTCAGAGGTCGGAAGCAAGAAGTCAGAGGCCAGAGTTAAAAGCAAAAACCAGAAGAATGACAAAAACATTCTGGCATCCGGCCCCTGAAAAAGGCATGCAAGTCTTTCATCCGGCATCTGACTTCCAGCCTCTGACTTCTGATTACAGCCGGCTCTTGATCCTGCCCAACGCCTTATTGATCAGGTCATCTGCCGCCACCGCAGTCTTCCTGGTCAAATCACAGCCGGTCCGCACAGCTTTATAAGTAAGATTGGCCATGGTATTGATCGCATATGGAGCATTCCGCTCCACCCACCTCGTCACCACTCCGGCGATATCGCTGCAAATGCTGGTCATCTCCTCGACCCCCCGTAGGTGCGATTTTTTGATACTTGTCTGAAAAAAATTAAAGGAAACAAGTATAAGTGCAACTAGGGCTTCCGCCTGCGCCTACAGTGGACCACGACCCACCTGCGGTGGGTACCCCGCGGCGGGTGCCCCCGCAAGCCAAGTTTTCTATATACTATGCGGGGGAAGAAGATCAAGTGAGGAGATTGGCCAACCCAAACCTAGGCTTGCTGCCTGATGAACTGCACCGCCCGCTCCAGGCGCTGCAGCGTTTTTTGCTTACCAAGGACCGCCATCAGCTCAAACAATCCGGGCCCCATGGTCCTGCCGGACAAGGCCAACCGCGTCGGGTGAATGATCTCCCCGGCGTTGACGCCGAGTTCGGCGCTCAGGTCCCGGTAAGCATCCTCCAGCAACTGGACTTCGTACGGCGCCAGAAGCTCGAGCCGCCTCCCGGCTGCTGACAGCAGCCTATCCACCCCGGGCTTGGAAAAGTGCTTGCGCACCCCCTTCTCTTCGTATGTGAAATCATCGTTGAAGAAGTAATCGGAGGCCTCCGCAACCTCGACCAGGGTCTTGACCCGGGTGCGGACGATCTCCACGACTCTCGTGATGTATTCATGCTGCTCCGGCGAGACATCGTCCGGCACCAACCCTCTCTGCTGCAGGAAGGGGATTGCCTGCTCCACCACACTGTCGAGATCGGCCTCGTTCAGGTAGTGGCCGTTCATCCAGGTGAGTTTCTTGGTGTCATAGATGGCGGCTGTCTTTCCCACCCGCTCGAGAGAGAACTGGCGCACTATTTCCGGCAGGGGCATGATCTCCTCCTCCCCCTCGGGCGACCAGCCCAGCAGGGCCAGGTAGTTCAGCAGCGCCTCGGGGAGAAACCCCTGCTCGCTGAACTCCTGCACCGACGTCGCCCCGTGCCGCTTGCTCAGCTTGCTGCGGTCCGGCGCCAGGATCATTGGCAGGTGCACAAAAACGGGCAACGGTTCGCCTAGCGCCTGGTAGATCAGGATCTGGCGCGGCGTGTTGGAAAGGTGTTCATCCGCCCGCAGCACGTGGCTGATCTTCATGGAGGAGTCGTCCACCACGCAAGCGAAGTTGTAAGCCGGAAGTCCGTTCGATTTCATGATGATGAAGTCGTCGAGCACCTCGTGAGCAAACGCCACCTCCCCTCTGATCACGTCTGTGACCACGGTGACGCCGGATGGGGGGATGTGGAAGCGCAGGGCGGGGCGTCGCCCCTCCTGTTCCAGCCTGATCCGCTCATCCCTCGACAGGGTGCGGCACCGCCCGTCATAGCGCGGCGCCTTGCCGTCCCTCATGGCCTGCTGCCGCCGCTCCGACAGTTCCTCCTGGGTACAATAGCAGTAATAGACCAGGCCCTGCTCCATCAGCTTGTTGGCGGCTTCTGTATAGAGGCAGAGGCGCTGGGACTGGAAGTAGGGACCGCAGGGCCCCCCGATCTCCGGGCCCTCATCCCAATCCAGGCCCAACCACCTGAGTGCCGAGACGATGCCGCGGGCCGATTCGCCGGTGGAACGCTCGAGGTCTGTATCCTCAATCCGCAGGACAAAGGCGCCGTCGTTGTGGCGGGCAAAAAGCCAGTTGAACAAAGCGGTCCGGGCGCCGCCGATGTGCAGGCTGCCGGTCGGACTCGGTGCAAAACGGACACGTAGATCGCTCATCATAATCCCCTTTCCTTGATTGTTCCCCAGCACCTTCAGTGCTGGGGAACGAGGCCCACCCCGCGCCCGCGCCCGCAAGCGGGCACCCGGCATGCGTGGGGCTGTTGCTGAATTTTGCCCGTCTGAAAGTATACCACAGCCGTTGGGGGAAAAATACTGTCCCGACGCCGGTTAATTAGTTGACGTCTGCTGCCTGCCATGCATAAAATGGAATCAGGAAAGGACAAGGAGGAAAACAAAATAGCGAATGAGAAAAAGAAAAGCACCCCCGGTTTTTTCGATCTCCTGACGTCTTTCAAACTATCAACTATTTTTGAGAATATTTTCGGACCAAAGGAACCGAAGGAGGAGGCCAGTTATCCACTGGCTGACGCCAAGCACGACTGGGCTGAAGCCCTGGAGTTGTTCCAGGCCTGCCATTACGATCAGGCCACCCCGATCTTTCGCAGAGCGGTGGAAAACTTGTTAAAAGCCAATTGCCTCGGCGCCTGGAGCACGAGAGCCACTTCCAGCGATCTGCTGGTGCTGGCCAAAAAAGCCCTTGGCGAACCCCCGGCCGGGATAGCCGAAGCGCTCATCTTTCTCAATCCTCACTGCACCCTGGTAAAAAGCGTCTATAACTATGATTTCGCTTGCGAAGTGAAGGAGAAATCCCGCCTGGTAATCAAATGGATCGCTGGGCAGCGTCCCACCTACAGCACTTTTGACCCGGATGTCACCCCGGCCCGCAAGCCCGTCAGATCAGGTAAAACCAGGATCAGTTAACCGCTTCATATGATAATTTATGCATAATTATCCATAATTTATATGCCAACCACATAATATGGCGAAGAGCCTGATGCATAATTTGTCTGCGCCCGCAAATCCTAAAACCAATTAGTCTGGGACGGCTGGTTATAGGGGGGCAAGACATGCACATGCACAGGAAAAGATATTGCGTCTTGTTGATCTGCCTGTTTTTAATAACTTCCGCCTATGGTTGCGGCGGAGGGTTGCGGAAGCCGTTGTTACAGGCGAGGCCGGAGGTGGACGCCTACTACATGAACAATCCGGGCGGGTCCGACGACTCTTTTCCATCCCTGCAGGCCCATGCCGATCTATTGAACGAGATCTCCCCGCTCTGGTATCACGTCAGAACCGACGGCTCCCTGGACAAGGATGTCAATTCCCAGGCACTGGCGGTGGCCCGCCAGAACGGCATCAAAGTAGTTCCGCTGGTGAACCTGGTGCCCAGCCAGGATGCCATCCTGCACGACACAGCGGCAGAAGACCGGGCAATCTCCAACCTGACCCAAGAAGTCAAAACCAACAATTATAACGGGATCGACATCGATTTCGAGTTTATTCCGGATTCCGCTCATAAGGATTTCACCGTCGACCGCGACCGGCTGACCACCTTTATCAAAAAGATGTATACTGCGATGAGCAACATGAAAAAGGAAACCCAGATGGCGGTGCTGCCGCACGTGGGGGTGCCGGAGGCGATGGCCGGCGTCTACGATTATGGGGCGCTGGCTCCATACCTGACCAAGGTCACTATCATGACCTACGACCACAGCGAGGCAGCGAGCCCTCCCGGCCCTGTGGCGCCCTTTTCCTGGGTGGAGCAGAACATCACCACGGCGATCAAACAAGGGTTCAAGCCAGGGCAGATCTGCCTGGGAGTGGCTACCTACGGTTATGACTGGCCGTCAGGAAAGGCGGGCGGCTTTTCCAGGCCGACCAAGGAGATCATGAATCAAGTTGCCACAAAGGGCTATAAAGTCAAATGGAGCGACAAATATCAGGAGCCGTTCTACACCTATACCGGTGAGGGCGGAACGCCTAGGGTGGTCTGGTTTGAGAATGATGCCACACTTCAGACAAAAATCGATCTGGTAAAAAAATATAATCTTGCCGGGATAGACATCTGGAGGCTGGGTTTTGAGGACCAGAAGTTCTGGAGCCGGATCGCCAGCGCCTGGGGCATGAAATAGGACAGTCAGGGGTCTGGTCGCCTTTAAAGGCGACCGGCCTCTTTTTTTAGTACTTACTCCCCATTAAAAACCTGTTTGCTGTGTTGCCACCAGTAATTGCGCCCCCCATAAGTCCCAGGGAATTCCATCTTCTGCAATACCTACGGATATACCCTCATCCAAATGGAATCAATGCCGGATCATCTGCACATATTCCTTTCTGCTCCACCTACCGTAGCGCCTACCGAAATTGTCATGAAGCTTAAAAGCATTACCGCCAACAAAGTATTTGCCGCCTTCCCGAATCTCAAGAAAAGCTATTTCTGGGGCAGTGAATTATGGAGCAGGGGTTACTACATCGGTACTGCCGGAAACATCACCCACGAAGGGTCCTTGCTGAAGCTCTCCAACAGGCGCGGCACCCCGGGTACCCGCTGGGTGGGGTGCCACCTTGATTGTGAGCGAAAGCGAACCGCGCCCGGCCCACCGGACCCGGCGCCGCCGCTTGCGGGCGCGGCATCGTGCCCAGAGGGCACGATGGAAAGCACGGTTGCACGTCGAGGCTTGAAAGTTTAGTAAACATATTTCTTAGGTTATTTTCATATTTCTTAGGTTATTTTCATGTTTATCTCAGTTCCCTTTAGTATATTAGTGTTACCATGAAAGACATGATATGTAAATTGTGTTACCAGATTCCTATCTCTGGTGTCAGGCGCAACCAATAGTACTGTCTTGTTTGTTCCCCCAAGGAGGTGTGCGGTTTATTTCAATTGCATGAGATTATCTGCCTAGGAACAGTCGATATTGGTGAATTGGTGAAAATATTGAATGGAGGAGATACTGGCTTATGAGAAGACGCTCTAAATGGATTTCCCTGTTTGCTGCGGCGACGATTCTCGTGTTCATGATGCTGATGCAGGCCGGACTTGCATCCGCAGCTCCATTCGGCAATCCTTACGATCAGTATGGTCGTTGGGGGTATGATCATCATGGTCGCTGGGGGTACTACTATGACAACACCAGTCCGACCGAGTCGAACTCCCTGTCCACTCCGGTCATCTCTCCGAGCGGCGGCGCCTACACCAGCGCCCAGACTGTGACCATCGGCAACATCTCCAGCGGGGACACCGCCTACTACACCACCGACGGCTCCAACCCGGAAAGCAGCCTCAAGCTCACTCCAGTATGGAAACGGTTGGCATGACCGGTATGGCCATTGGTGGCCATATGGTAACACTAGTTCGAACTCCCTGTCCGCTCCGGTCATCTCTCCGAGCGGCGGCGCCTACACCAGCGCCCAGACTGTGACCATCGGCAACATCTCCAGCGGGGACACCGCCTACTACACCACCGACGGCTCCAACCCGGAAAGCAGC
>JBEKFU010000103.1:0-9647 GCA_050013155.1 Thermacetogeniaceae bacterium
TCCGGGCTAACGCCCGGCCTGAACGCCGGCTCAAGGCTCCGCCTTGGCTGAAAGCCCGCCGGCACACCGGGAAAACGGGCACACAGGTAAGAGCGGCTACATCACTGTATTAACAAGTTACCCGATGGCTAACCGCCACTACACTCCCACTGAAGTGGGAGCTAAGTGGCGCTAAGCCCCTGGATCAGTGCAACTAAGGCTTCCGCCTTCGCGGGGTACCCTCTGGGTCGGCTCGGCGCAAGCAAAGTTTTACTGATAAGCTTCGGTGGGGGAAGGCAATCCCCCACTGAAGCCAAGAACTTGTTGAATGCTAGCACTTACTTCTGGTAAAATAGGACAAATGGCTAGAACAACAATTCAGGAGGTGATCGCTAGTGAAAACCGTTGACAACCTGAAGGCTGCTTTTGCCGGTGAGAGCCAGGCCCGCAACCGGTATACCTTCTTTGCCTCAGTAGCCCGCAAGGAGGGCTGGCAGGAGATCGCCGAGTACTTCGAAGAGACTGCAGCCAATGAGATGGAGCATGCTTCACAGATTATGAAACTGCTGGGAGAACTCGGGGACACCGGGCAAAACCTGCAGACCTGCATCGACGGGGAGGACTACGAGTGGCAGGAGATGTACCCGGGGTTCGCCAAGGTGGCGGAGGCGGAGGGCCAGACAAAGGTGCTCGACTTCTTCAAAAGAGTGGCTACGGTCGAAAAGCGGCATGCCGCCCGCTTCCGGAAGCTATTGGAGATGCTTGAGAAGGGTGAACTGCTGAAGCGTCAACCGCCGATCAAGTGGCAGTGCCGGGAGTGCGGCTATATCTACGAGGGCGACGAGCCGCCGCAGGTCTGCCCGCTCTGCGGCCACACCCACGAGTATTACAAGCCGTACTGCGAGTGCTACTGATTTCAGAAGCCCCGCGCCAGCAAGCCGGCGCCCCGGGTGCCCTTTGGGCGCGATGTTCGCTTCGCTCACCCAACAAGGAAGTCAGAGGCAAGAAGTCAGATACAGGAGGGGAGGGTTAGAAGTGCAGAAATACGAGTGCTCTGTATGCGGATACGTCTATGACCCGGCCAAAGGAGACCCGGACGGCGGCATCACCCCGGGCACACCGTTCGAGAGCCTGCCCGACGATTGGGTATGCCCGGTCTGTGGCGCATCCAAGAGCGAGTTCGAGCCCCTGGCCGCATAATAGATAGCTCGGATATAGCCAAAGCGCCCTCAAGACATTGCTTTAGGGCGCTTATTTTTTGGGCCGCTCAGGAGGCCTACTTCTGATCGGGTTGCTTCTCTTCGTTTTGGATTAGCACCTGTGGATCAGGATTTAGAGGCGGAATCGGTAGTTTCTGCTCTTTCAACAGAGCAAGATGATCCTCCATGCCCCATTTCGCTTTATAAAGGCAGTCTTCAATATAGCGCAGCAACCTTTGCTCCGATGCCTGCCGTTCTCTCACGGTATAATCGGGCCATGCCTGACATAATCATGAAGGAGGACATACCGCAGCCTTTTGGCTTTTAGGCAGGGGGGAGTCGAGATGCCAGAGACGCAACACGAGTTGACCCTGACTGGGCGTTCCCGGTTGTCGGCCACCGGGGTGCTCCAGGTGATCAGCTTCGATGACGGGGAGATACTGCTGGAGACTGAGATGGGCACCCTGATGCTGCGCGGCGCCGAGATGAATATCACCCACCTCGATCTGACCGCCGGGGAGATCGCCGTCCAGGGCTCCGTCGCCGCAATGGAGTACCGGGAACAGCGAAGCAAGAAAATAAAAGAGAAGGGGAAGAATATCCTGGAACGCCTGATCAAATGAACGCGACCGTATTGCAGGAATTTATGCTCCTCTTGATAGACCTCGCCATCGGGGTCGCGATCGGCTTCCTGTTCGACTGCTACCGCGTTCTCAGGCGACTACTCAGGCCAGGCTGGCTGGTAACCCAGTTGGCTGATTTTTTCTTTTGGGTCTGCTGCGCCCTGCTCTCCTTCCGGGTCTTCTTTGTAGTGACCGGCGGCGCGGTGAACTTCTATAACATCCTGATCATTCCGATCGGGACGGCACTCTACCTGAAGTCGCTCAGCCCGTCTGTACGGAGGCCCCTGACGCTCATCTTCTACCAGTTGGGCCGGCTCCTGGCCTTGCTCTTCCGGGCCTTTTGCCGCATAATCCGGCTGCTCTGGCTGGTCACGCTCCTCCCCTTCCGGGGGCTGTGGTGGCTGGCGCACACCTGCCTACGGGTGGCATACGTGCTGCTGCGCCTTCTGTGGCTGCCCGAAAAGATACTGCTGCAGTGGCTGTGGCGGTCGCTCCGGGAGGGCTGGCGCAGTTTCGGCCGCTGGCTACGCCGTACACTGCGCCGCATCCTACACAGGAACTGATATTTTTTTAGGACATAAAGAAGGATTTTCTAGCCCAACGTAGAATGGTATTGTACATAATTTGTCCACAATTTGTCCACAATTTGTGGATAATCAGGTGAAGTACAGGTGCAACTGGAGATCCGCGGGGCTGAAAGGTTGAGTTTCAGGGAAAAACAGGCAGTCGTCCTCAAAGAGACCGGCCACAGCAACGAGGGAATCGCCAGGCAACTCGGTGTCAATTCCGCCACGGTGGCCACTCTGCTGAGCCGGGCGCGGGCCAAGGGCTACCAGGCAGTGATCATCATCCCCACCAACCTCGGGCTGTTTGATGGGGACACCGACGAGCCCGGCGCTCAATAAGACAAGTAAAAGTGATCATGTTTTTAATCATTATGTGCTGCTCAATACCGGTAAGGTAAAAAAATTAAGGCAAAAATCGGGTTGAGTGGCGGGCGAGGAGGCTTGAGATGTAGTGCGGCAGAGCTCGGTATTACGGCAAAACGCAACCGGAACAGTCGGAAAAACCCCGCAGCGCCGCCGCGCCAGGTCCTCCGTGCCGGGTGCCGCGCCTGCAAGACGTGGCGCCCGCAAAAGCGTCAGTGGACCGGGTGCGGTTCGCTACGCTCATATTCAAGGTGGCAACGCGGAGCGCCTCGCCCGCCGAAATCGTTGGAAGCGGCGGGTGTTCTTTCTGGGGCTGGCCGCAGTGCTCCTCTGCGCACTGTTCCTGCCCCTACAGATCAAGGCCTGGAGGCTGCAGTCGGAGTTGAACCAGCTTCAGAGCGAGAAGCAGGCGTTGCTGCTCCAGCAGCAGCAAATCCAACAGCAGATCGGGTATTACAGCAGTGACGCCTACGTGGAAGAAGCGGCACGCCAGGACCTGGGCCTGGTGAAGCCGGGAGAGGCCCTGGTGTTGCCGGCCGTTCCCGGGGCGACCAAGCCTCTGCCGAAGAACTATCACGCCAGTATCGCCGGCCCTTACGGCGATTAGGACATTTTAGTGGTTGGTAATCGGGCGCCCGCTCGCGGGCGCGTTGGTGGCATCATCGAGGTTCGAGATTCGAAGTTCGAAAGAGAAGGCAATCCTCGAGGTTCGAGGTTCGAAGTTTATGGGGGCTGCGTCAGCATGAAGGATGCCAACAACCGGTTTGCAGCGGTAGACATCGGAACGAATTCAGCGCGGTTGCTGATCGCCAGGTTGCACAACCGGCAGTTGAAGCCCGAGCTCAGGACACTGCGGATGTGCCGCCTGGGAGAGGGGATGACCAGGGGAGATGGCTTGCAGCCGCAGGCTGTTGCCCGCACCCTGCAAGCATTGCAAGAATTCAGCGGCCTGCTGCGCCTCCACGGGATTCGCCAGGTTAGGGCGGTGGCCACCAGCGCCGTCAGGGAAGCATCGAATGCGGCGCTCTTTGTTGAACAGGTGAGGTCACAGACAGGGCTGCCGGTTGATGTGATCAGCGGTGAGGAAGAGGCCTATCTCAGTTTTCTCGGGGCCTGTCAGTCCCTGCCCGGGGTGAAGCAGGGCACGGTGGTGGACATCGGCGGAGGCAGCACCGAGATCACCTTTCCGTCCGCGCCCGCAAGCGGGCACCCGGGGCACCCCGGCGCTCTGACCAGCCGCAGCATCCCCCTGGGTGCAGTCCGCCTGACCGAGCGCCCGCTGCTGCTGTCGGAGATCCTGGCCAAACTGAAGCCCGCCCTCGAGGATCTTCAGGCCATGGGACCGGTCCCCCTGATCGGGGTTGGAGGCACCATCACCACCCTGGCAGCCGTGGACCAGGCACTGCCGGTCTACGACCCGGAGCGGGTGCACGGCTACCGGCTACCCCGGGCCGCAGTGGAGAGAATATTGTTCTTCCTGGCGACAAAGACTAACCAGGAAAGAAAACAGATTTCCGGCCTGCAGCCGGAACGGGCGGATATCATCGTAGCCGGTACCACCATTCTCTGGGCGATTCTCGGCAGCCTGGAGGCAGAACAGATAACCGTCAGCGAGGCCGACCTCCTGGACGGCATCATCCTCACCGGCTTACCGCGATGACTACCCGCTCTAATGCCCCCGCTTCAGCGGTGGGCGCCCGTATCCGGGCTAACGCCCGGCCTGAACGCCGGCTCAAGGCTCCGCCTTGGCTGAAAGCCCGCCGGCACACCGGGAAAACGGGCACACAGGTAAGAGCGGCTACGTCACTGAAGCTAAGAAATCGTTGATATTCGCAGCAGTGATCCCGGTTCAATCGCCAAAGGAGTCTGACACCCATGCCCCTTGCCTCGCTCTCCCTGCTCCTGGCCCTGGTGGCAGGAATCACCATGGCCTTCCAGGGCTCGCTCAATGCCATCCTCGGTAAGGCAGTAGGCCTGCTGGAAACCACCTTCGTAGTGCACCTGGTGGGTACGATCACCGTCGTGTTAGTCCTGTTGCTGTCACGGCTGGGCAAGAACGGACTAGGCCAGATCGGACAGGCGCCCTGGTATGCAGTGCTGGGAGGGGTGCTGAGTGTGCTGATCATCTACGCGGTGGTCGCCTCCATCTCCAAGCTGGGCGTGGCCACCGCCACTACAGCGATCATCGTCGGGCAGGTCTCCGCCGCGGTGATCATCGACCACTTCGGGATGTTCGGGCTGAGGCAGATCCCCTTCACCTGGTGGAAGCTCGCAGGGATAGCACTGCTCGCCACCGGAGCGAAGCTGATGCTGAACATCAACCATTGATCTAACCGGACCGGCGCACAGCAATACTCTGGGCGCCCTGCAGGATGTTCAACATACCCAAAGCCTTGCCGGCGCCAAGGGCCACGCAGGACACCGGGTCCTCCGCGATATGCACCGGAAGACCGGTCCTCTCCGACAGCAGCATGTCGAAACCATGCAACAGGACGCCACCGCCCGTCAGCAGAATCCCCTTGTTGATGATGTCCGCCGACAGCTCGGGTGGCGTGCGCTCCAGCACCTCTTTTACGGAGCTCATCACCTGTTCCAGCGGCTCCTGCAGCGCCTGTAGCACTACTGCGGAGGTGACGGTAACGGTCTTGGGAAGCCCGGAGATCAGGTCCCGGCCCCGCACAGCCATCCCCTCGTTGGGGTCCTGCTTCCCTTTCAGGTAGGCGGTCCCAATGCTGATCTTCAATTCCTCCGCGGTCCGCTCTCCGATCATCAGGTTATACTCCTTCCGGATATACCTGATGATCGCCTCGTCGAACTTGTCTCCGCCAACCCGCAGCGACTTGGAGCAGACAATGCCGCCCAGGCTGAGGATGGCGATGTCGGTGGTGCCGCCGCCGACGTCGATGACCATGTTCCCGCTGGCCTCGGAGATATCGACCCCGGCGCCCAGGGCTGCCGCCAGCGGCTCCTCAATCATGTAGGCCTGGCGGGCGCCGGCCTGGATTGCGGCCTGGCGGGCCGCCCGCTCCTCCACGCTGGTAACACCTGAGGGAATGCAGACCATGATCCGGGGGCGGAAGAAGAAGTGACGTCCCACAGCCTTCTCTATGAAGTATCGCAGCATCTTTTCGGTGACGTCATAATCGGCGATAACCCCTTCCCGCATGGGGCGCATGGCAACGATCGTCCCCGGCGTCCTTCCGAGCATCTGCCGAGCTTCTTCGCCAACCGCGATGATGTTTCCGGAGTCCTTTTCAATAGCGATAACCGAGGGCTCTTTTATGACGATGCCCTTGCCCCTGACAAAAACAAGCACGCTTGCGGTACCCAGATCAACCCCGATATCTTCCGCCCAGAACATCTGCTGTCGCCATTCCTTTCATTTAGGGCTTGTCCCATCATAGGGGACATTCCCGAAAGGTGTGTCCCCTTTCCTTGATTGTTACCCAGCACTGAAAGTGCTGGGTAACGAGGCATACCCCGCGCCCTTCATGCATGCGCGGGGGTTTCTTGAAAAGAAAAAAATCGTGCTATTATTTCAATTCGACACATTTTTACGTTATCCTGCATGTCTTTCTGCTATTTCCCTTGACACTATTAAAATTGTCAAAAAAGAAGGGCTCGCCTTTGAGCCCCTTCATCCTCCACGATACTTCTTGCGCGTCGCCTCTCCCCCGCGAATGTGACGCTCGGCTTTATTAAGCTCCAGGATACTGCGCACCTTTGAAGCCAATTTGCCGTCGATTCTGGGTAGCCTCTCCGTAACATCCTTGTGCACCGTGCTTTTACTGACGTCAAAAACTTGGGCGGCCTGTCGGACAGTGGCTGACGACTCCAAGATATAACTGCTTACCTCCATAACCCGGCGGCGGATATACTCTTGCATCGCAATCCTCCCCTGGTCCGGTTTTCTCTATCATTTATATGAGCGCCGCCAGGCCAAAAAGACTAGAGGACAGGCCTTAGTGAGACAAGGGATATTTTGTCTACAGAAGGATCGCCGTTCAATACAATATCTGAGCAAAATACCTGAAGGGAGTGAACGATCTGGCAAAACTTGCATTCAGGACTAATCGCCTGCACACAGGGAATCTCGATAAGGTACCACCTGTACACCACGGTAGTAGTAGGTGAGGATCTCCTTGTAACTCTTGCCATGCATGGCCATGCCCTCAGCCCCCCACTGGCACATGCCCACTGCATGCCCGTAGCCCCGGGTCTCGAAGACAACCCTGCTGCCCGCATCCTTGACTGTAAAATCTGTTGAACGGAGATTGAGGAGTTTCCTGATGTCTGTGGCCTTGAAGGTTTGGGCCGCCACCTGCAGGTCCTTGACCCGCCCCCGGGCGGTCCGGTCAAGGATCCGGACCAGCCCACCAAGACCGGCACCCGCAGGAACCGCCTTGTCCGAGATATCCAGGCGCCGGAAAAGGTCGTCATAGGTGAAGGCCGCCGCCACCGGCTGTTGCTGCGATGGCGGATCCCAGTCGCAGGCCACCCCTTTCAGGTAGGGGACATCGTGGCCCCAGACGTCCACGGCATCCTCGGTCCCCAGGCCGCCGCAACTGGCGTGGTAAACCGGATCGATCAACTGGCCCTGGTAGACCACCACCTCGCCGGCTGTATCCCGGACCGCCGCTGCAATCTTCCCGTAATAGTAGCCGAAGGAGAGCGCTCCCCACCTCCGGCGCATCTCAGAGACCGGGATCCAGGCCTGGGAATTTTCCGGATCGGCGCTGAGGTCGGCGTCATGAAGCTTGTTGTCCCCATTTTTAGCGGGCCTGTGTGCCGGCGTGCTTTCAGCGCGCCCAAAGGGCGCCCGCGAAGCCTCACCTGTGCTCCGCATTCTTTCAGGCCGGGCTGTAAGCCCGGATGCGGAGGAGCCGGCCAACCGGAGCAGGGTGTAGGTGCGGGCAGCCACCGCCTGGGCCTTGAGGGCCTCCGGGTGAAACTCGGCGGGCATCTCGGCGGCTACCACTCCGACCAGGTACTCCTCCAGGGGCAGGGTCACTACCTGCCCTGTCTGCAACTGCAGGCGCACCAGGGGGCCCTGCTGCTGCCGGGTCTGGGGAGGACCGCTCCAACTGCAGCCGCGCACCAGCAGGGCAGGCAGGCCGATCATGGCCAGGGTGAAGAGCAGTATGCACAACCCCAGCAACTTGTAGCCCCGGTATCCCCGTTTCACGCCACTCCACCCTGCCATTTTAGTCATTGGCCGTTGGAAAAAACAAATCATCAACCACTGCTGCCTACTACTATTTTTAGTCGTCAGGAGTAGTTTGGAAAGAACCAACCATTAAGTTGGCCGATGTTGGCTGTGGCCTTCAAATAAAAAATGCCCCTTTTCCCTATTTATGACAAGGGAAGGGGCATTAGACCATACCATCTCTATTCGGCTATAGTTACTCAGCCTGTCTTCTTTTTCCTGCCTCTGACCTCTGAGTTTATAGGTTCGCTGCCTGCTCCGCTTCCGCCACCCTCCTGACCCGCGCCCCGAGACCGTTCAGCTTGTCTTCCAGCTCCTCGTAGCCGCGGTCCAGGTGGTAGATACCCTCGATCTCCGTCTCCCCCCAAGTGCCCAGAGCAGCAATCACCAGGGCGGCGCCGGCCCGCAGGTCGGTGATCTTGACCCGTGCAGGGCTGTAGGCCTTGATGCCCCGGATGATGATGCTGTCGCCGGAGTGCTCGATGCAGGCGCCCATCCGGCATAACTCCTGGGTATAGAGGAAACGGCTTTCAAAGACCGTCTCGGTGATCCGGCTGGTTCCCCCGGCGGTAGCTAGGAGAGCGGCAAACTGGGGCTGCATGTCCGTAGGAAAACCCGGATGGGGAGCGGTTTCAATGGCCAGTGGGACAAATTTCCGGGGCGCCCAGACGAACAGTTCGCCCGTTCCCTCCTCAACCTCCGCCCCGACCTCCCGGAGCTTGGCGATGATCGCCCGCAGATGCTCCGGGATCACCTGCTTCAGGCGCACCTGGCCTCTGGTGACAGCAGCGGCCACCATGTAAGTCCCGGCTTCGATCCGGTCCGGGATCACCGTATGCGCCACCCCGTGCAGGGGATGTCCTCCCTCGATCTGCACTACCGGTGTGCCCGCCCCGGTCACCCGCGCCCCCATCTTATTCAAGAACAGGGCCAGGTCTACGATCTCCGGCTCCGTAGCGGCATTGACCAGGGTGGTGACGCCCCGGGCGCAGGTAGCAGCCATGATGATGTTCTCAGTGGCGCCCACGCTGGGAAAATCGAGGCAGACCTCGCTTCCCTGCAGGCGCCTGGCGCTGGCCGTGACCAACCCTTTTTCAATGCTGATCTCCGCGCCCAGCCTGGCCAGACCCTTCAGGTGCAGGTTCACCGGCCGGGCCCCGATGGCGCAGCCGCCTGGCAGAGGGAGGCAACCCCGGCCATTCCGGGCCAGCAGCGCTCCCATCAATAAAAAAGAAGCCCGCATCGTCTTGGCGAGCCGGCACAGTTGATCTCCGGGCTGCAGTTCCCGGGCCTGGACGGTCACCTGGTGGTCCTGGCAGCCGACCTGCGCCCCGAGTTCGGTCAGCATCTTGATCATGTTGCCGTTATCGGATAGATAAGGCACTCCGCTGATCACAGATCTATCCGGTGTCAGGAGGGAGGCCGCCAGGACCGGCAGGCTGGCATTTTTAGAGCCGCTGATCGCTACGGTGCCGTTGAGGCTGGAGCCGCCCTCGATGAAGTATCTGTCTTCCAATTTTTCTCCTGCTTTCTCTAATATTGTGTCAAAGAGTTCTTAGCTTCAGTGGGGGCTTGCCTTCCCCCACTGAAGGTTATCAGTAAAACTTGGCTTGCGCCGAGCCGACCCAGAGGGTACCCCGCGAAGGCGGAAGCCTTAGTTGCACTGATCCAGGGGCTTAGCGCCACTTAGCTCCCACTTCAGTGGGAGTCT
>JBEKFU010000104.1:0-7593 GCA_050013155.1 Thermacetogeniaceae bacterium
GCGCTAAGCCCCTGGATCAGTGCAACTAAGGCTTCCGCCTTCGCGGGGTACCCGACCCAGAGGGTACCCCGGTCGGCTCGGCGCAAGCCAAGTTTTACTGATAAGCTTCAGTGGGGGAAGGCAATCCCCCACTGAAGCCAAGAACTCGTTGAAGACCTCTGACCTCTTGCTTCCGACAGCCGAAATGAATAGGGGGATTTTTTTGAGCGTTACGGAGTTAGAACAAAAGACTATGGCGGACTTGCTCAAGATCGCCCGCGACATGGAGATCATCAACTATTCCCGGTTTCGCAAGAAAGAGCTGGTCTTCGAGATCATGAAGGCGCAGACCGAGAAGAACGGCCTCCTCTTTGCCCAGGGAATCCTGGAGATATTACCCGACGGCTACGGCTTCCTGCGCCCCTTCGCTTACGTTCCCAGCCAGGACGACATCTACGTGTCGCCATCCCAGATCCGGCGCTTCGACCTGAGAACGGGTGACCGGGTAGCCGGACAGGTGCGGGCGCCCAAGGAGACCGAGCGCTTCTTCGCCCTGCTGCGAGTGGAGTCGGTCAACGGCGTGGCGCCGGAGGAGGCGGCGGAACGGCTGCACTTCGACGCCCTGACCCCGATCTTCCCCAACGAGCGGCTGACCATGGAGACTGAGAAGCCGGATATCTCCTGTCGCATCATCGACCTGATCGCTCCCCTGGGCAAGGGCCAGCGCGGCCTGATCGTATCGCCGCCCAAGGCTGGTAAGACCTTTCTGCTCAAGAAGATCGCCAATTCCATCACCGCCAACTACCCAGAGGTGACCCTGATGGTGCTGCTCATCGATGAGCGCCCGGAGGAGGTCACCGACATGCAGCGCTCGGTGAATGGGGAAGTAGTCGCCTCGACCTTCGATGAACCGCCGGAGAACCACGTCAAGGTATCGGAGATGGTGCTGGAGCGTGCCAAGCGAGTCGTGGAGCACAAGCGGGACGTGGTCATCCTGCTGGATTCCATCACCAGGCTGGGCAGGGCTTACAACCTGGTGGTGCCGCCCTCGGGGCGCACCCTGTCCGGCGGTGTCGACCCCACCGCCCTCCACAAACCCAAGCGGTTTTTCGGGGCCGCCCGCAACATCGAGGAGGGGGGCAGCCTGACCATTCTGGCCACCGCCCTGATCGAGACCGGCAGCCGCATGGACGAGGTGATCTTCGAGGAGTTCAAGGGCACCGGCAACAGCGAGTTGGTGCTCGACCGCAAGCTGTCAGACAAGCGCATCTTCCCCGCCATGGACGTCAAGCGCTCCGGGACGAGGCGGGAGGAGCTCCTGCTCAGCAAGGAGGAACTGGAACTGATGTGGAACTTCCGGAGAATGTTCGCCTCCTACGGCAACAGCGAGAGCATCGAGATGCTGATCGACGCCATGACCAAGACCAAATCCAATAAGGACCTGCTGCGCGCCCTGCCCCAGCTCTTTAAATAGATTTAAATAAATTTATAATGTTACTTCAGCGATACTGTCTTTGGCGCGCTGTTAATACGAGCGCGCTGACTGCGCGCGAAAAAGGGGAGAGGGGAGATCCGCAGCAGGAAACAGACGCTGCTGTAATCTGGCGGTGATGCATAAAACCTGGGGATAACGGTAAAAATAGCAAGGTAATGCCACAGCATTAACGTGAGGTGTAATTATGAGAGCAGCCAAAATGCTGGGTGTTGCCCTGTTGTTTTTTGCCTGGACGATGCTCTATCCGGTTTCCCAGGCCCATGCCTATTTTGCCGAAGACAGCTTCGCCCCCTTCTGGGAGCAAGGCACACAGCCAATCAATCCGGGGCCTGCGGGGCAGCCGGTCAAGACGGGGGAATCTCAGGAGCAGTCAAACGCTCCGGAGGTGACCCACCAGGTCGCCCCGGGGGAGACCCTGTGGTCTCTGGCCCGCCACTATCACGTGGAACTGGCCCGGCTGATGTCCGTCAACAAGATCAGCGACCCCACCCGCCTAAGCGTGGGGAGAATCCTGGTCATCCCCGGGGCGAGGCGCGCCCGGTCCACTGGACCCGGCGCCGCCGCTTTAGCGGGCGCGGCGGCCGGAACTCAGCAGCAGCCGGAAGCCGTCCATGCTGTCGCCCGGGGCTGGAACGGCAATCTTGTCTGGCCGCTGTTGGGTGAACTGACCCAACAGTTCGGGCCCCAGACTGACGGGACATTCCACCATGGCCTGGATATCGCCGGCAGTACCGGTGAGCCGATCCGGGCGGCCCAGCGCGGCATTGTGATCAGCAGCGGCTGGCTGCCCATCTATGGGTTTGCGGTGATTATCGACCACGGCAGCGGTTTCAGGACCCTGTACGCCCACCTCCACGACTTCGCGGTGCGGGCCGGGGACATGGTGCAACAGGGGCAGGTCATAGCCCACGTCGGCAGCACCGGCAACGCCACGGGACCGCACCTGCACTTCGAGGTGCGGTATGACAACCGCTCGGTCAACCCACTGCCGTACCTGAGTGAATAACTTCGTCATCGTGGGAAAGCAAGAGTTAAAGCCGCTGTCACCGACGGCGGCTTTAACATAACACCGAAGAAGTCTCCCGCTTCTACAAGCGGGAGATGAATTCGGCAGCTTAGCTTGTATTCTAATTCAGTGGGGGTGCAGACCCCCACTGAATCCCCGAGCGAAGCGTTGAACTTCTCTCCGATCCCAAAGAGCCGGAAGCTTTGAAGAGTTTTTTGGGCCGGCTCGCTTGTGAGAAGTTCCTGAAGGCTTTCCAGGGTGGTCACGAAACCGTTGCCGCGGTCGCCCAGGAAAGGACGAAAGCTTTTTAAGACCTGAAAAGAGTGGTCGTCAAACAGTATATCCGGCACGCACATTACCTCCCATCTCTATTTAAACCTGGCATCTGCCAGGACTTCAAGGGCAAACTTCCAAAACAGTCGTTGGCCCGGCACTGAAGTAATTCACTGTGCCGGTTAGTGTCATTAACTTGAAAGTTTTAAATTCCATGAATGCCGATCATTGCTGACGGCAGCCCCGGCTGCAATTCCTGTTACAAAATATGTTAGCAATGGAGTAAGTGTTACCACGGCGGCAAAATGGAAAGCCACCCCGAAAGCGGGGTGGCTTGACCGGTTGCGGATCAGGTTAGTTGCAGCAGAAAAAGATGAGGAATATGAACAGGATGATGAAAATCCACCAACCCCCAAAAAATATGGCACCGCCTCTTGCTTCGACCCCTTTTGCTTCGACCCCTTTTGTTTCCGCCATCTGGAAACCCTCCTTTCAGTAATTTGCAGTATCGCCGCAGGAATCACCTCAGTAATCCTATATCACATTATGAGATGAGCGCCGCAAGTGTTACTGCATCCGACCCCCGATTTCAGACCGATTTCAGAACGGTTTGCCAGGGATTTACGGGTATGCTATAATGATGGACGTCAATCAGCTTTGCTGCTTTATGGAGGTGAAAGCGATGAAAGATGGCATCCATCCCAAGTATGGTCCGGCAGTCATTACCTGTGCCTGCGGCAATAGGATCGAGTTGGGTTCTACCAAGCCCGCCATGAGGACCGAGGTCTGTTCCAGCTGTCATCCGGTCTATACAGGGTCGCGCTCGCGGCTGGTGGAGAAGGGCGGCCGGGTGGAGCGATTCCGCCAGAAATACGGGCGTTAGTAAGAGCAGGCGCCAGGCTTGCTC
The DNA here is from genome assembly GCA_050013155.1 of Thermacetogeniaceae bacterium. Taxonomy (GTDB): domain Bacteria; phylum Bacillota; class DSM-12270; order Thermacetogeniales; family Thermacetogeniaceae; genus Palsa-1188. Next base: position 3,661 of record JBEKFU010000104.1, read on the forward strand.
TTTTTTCGCGCCTTCAGGGGGGTGTGGGACTTGCCGGAACGGGCGGCAGGCAGTTTCCAGTACGGCGGCCAGGCGGTGATCGAGGGAGTGATGATGCGCGGCCCCAGATCGGTGGCGGTGGCTGTGCGCGCCGGCGATGAGATCATCGTCGACCGGGAGGAGTATACCTCCTGGGCCGATGCCTCCCCATGGCTGGGATTTTTAAAATGGCCGCTGGTGCGGGGCACGGTGGTGCTTTTCGAATCGATGGTGATGGGCGTCCGCGCCCTGAACCAGTCCGCCTCCCTGGCCCTGGGGGAGGAGGAGGGCGAGGGCCTGAGCGGCTGGGACATCTTCCTGGCGGTAACCCTAGCCCTGGTGGCCGGCATTGCCCTGTTCATCCTGCTGCCTGCCTGGCTCGGACACATTACCAGGATCTGGGGGCTGAATATATTGGCTCAGAACATCGTCGAGGGGGTCACCCGGATGGCCATCTTCCTTGGCTACCTGCTGGGCATCAGGTGTTTCAAGGACATCAGGCGGGTGTTCCAGTACCACGGGGCCGAGCACAAGGTGATCAACACCTTCGAGGACGGGGCGAACCTGACGGTGACCGAGGCGGCCAAACGCTCCCGGATGCACCCGAGCTGTGGCACCTCCTTCCTGCTGGTGGTGCTGGTGATCAGCATCGTGATCTTCGCCCTGGTGGGGAACGGCCCCTGGTGGTACAGGTTCGGCTCCCGGCTGGTGCTGCTGCCGGTGATCGCCGGATTGGGCTACGAGGTGATCCGTTATGCCCGCCTGCACCGCCAAAGCCTGTGTTCCTTGCTGATCGTCCCCGGCCTCTGGCTCCAGAACCTGACCACCGGCGAGCCGGATGCCGGCATGCTGGAGGTGGCGATCTCGGCCATAAAAGAAGTAATGAGTAATGAGTAATGAGAAAAGGATTGAGTGATGAGTGGAAAGATAGAGAAATTCGAAGGCTTGTTGGCATGGTCCCAACTTTATGTTGCCTTGGATGCTGGATATTTAGACGAACAGTGTTTCAGTGAGTTGATGAACCTGGCAATAGAGACAGAACGCATTATCGGCGGCCTTCGAGTTTCCGTTGAAAGAAAGCGTGACATAAAATTAAATAACTCATCACTCAGCACTCAGCACTCATCACTCATCACTCATCACTCAAAATGAGGGGGGTGTGCCCCATGTTTGAAAAATTGGAAGACCTCGAGGCCCGTTACCGGGACCTGGAGCAGCAGCTCAGCGACCCGGCGACGCTGGCCAATCTAGATGAATGGCGCAAGATAGCCAAGAATCATGCGGGTTTCACCGAGCTTGTCAACGCCTTTCGCGACTATAAACGGACCGGGACGGAGATCGAGAACACCAGGGAAATGCTGCGCGAGAAGCTCGACAACGATCTGCGCGAAATGGCGGAGACGGAGCTCGCAGACCTCCTGGAGAAGCAGCAGCAGTTGGAGGAGAGCCTGAAGATCATGCTGCTGCCCAAGGACCCCCGGGACGATAAAAACGTGATCGTGGAGATCCGCGGCGGCACCGGAGGGGAAGAAGCCGCCCTGTTTGCGGGTGACCTGTTCCGGATGTACAGCCGCTACGCTGAGCGGCAGGGCTGGAAGACGGAGGTGCTGAGCGCCCATCCCACCGACATGGGCGGCTTCAAGGAGATCGTCTTCCAGGTCAACGGCAGCGCCGTGTACAGCAAGCTGAAGTATGAGAGCGGCGTGCACCGGGTGCAGCGGATCCCGGTTACCGAGTCCGGCGGCCGCATCCATACCTCCGCGGCGACGGTGGCGGTGCTGCCGGAAGCGGAAGAGGTGGACGTGCAGATCGACCCCTCGGAGATCAGGATCGACATCTTCTGCTCCAGTGGGCCCGGGGGGCAGTCGGTGAACACCACCCAGTCGGCGGTGCGCATCACCCACCTCCCCACCGGCATGGTGGTCTCCTGCCAGGATGAGAAGTCCCAGCACAAGAACAAGGACAAGGCGCTGCGGGTGCTCCGGGCGCGCCTCTCAGATCGCGCCCAGCAGGAGCAGCACGGGGAGATCTCCTCCATGCGCCGGTCGATGGTGGGCAGCGGCGACCGCAGCGAGCGGATCAGGACCTACAACTTCCCCCAGGGACGGATGACCGACCACCGGATCGGGCTCACCCTGTACCGGCTGCTGGCCATCCTCGAGGGCGACCTGGGCGGGACGGTCGATGCCCTGATCGCCGCCGAGCGGGCTGAACAGCTCCGCGGAGACGACGCTCCGGCCAGCCCCCGCGCCCAGAGGGCACCCGCTGGACCCGGCGCCGCCGCTGCCGGCGCGGAGGATTGAGTGACCGGCGGCGAACTGCTGCGGCGGGGGACTGCTGTTCTGCGGCAGGCCGGCCTTGACTGGCCCCGCCTGGAGGCGGAGGTGCTGCTTGCTCATGCCTGGGGCCGCAGCCGGGAGGAACTGCTGATCCACCCGGAACAGGAGGCCCCGGAGGCGGCAGCCCGGCAGTTCATGGCCCTGGCCGGACAGCGGGCGGGGGGCGTGCCCGCCGCCTATCTCACCGGCGCCAGGGAGTTCATGTCGCTGCTAATGGCAGTGACCCCGGCGGTGCTGATCCCCCGTCCGGAGACGGAGGTGCTGGTGGAGGAGGTGCTCCGCTGGCTGGCATCGCGGCCGGCGCGCCCGGTCCTCCGTGCTCAGAGGGCACGGAGCCGCGCCCAGAGGCGGTGCCGGGTCCAGTGGATCGGGCGCGGTTCGCTACGCTCACAATCAAGGTGGCACCGGACCTGGCACCGCCGCTTTAGCGGGCGCGGTACCGTTTTTGATCAGCCGCTGGTGGCGGACGTGGGCACCGGCTCCGGCGCCATCGCCGTCAGCCTGGCCCACTGTCACCTGGCAGTGCAGGTGACAGCCATCGATATCTCGGAGGCGGCCCTGGAAGTGGCGGCGGTTAACGCCGCCCGCCACGGATTGGCCGACCGGATCAGCTTCCTGACCGGCGATCTGCTGGCTCCGCTGTTGGAGCGCGGGGATGCCGGCGCCGGGACGACAGTGGCGGCCAACCTGCCCTATATCCCCACCGCAGCATGGGACAGGCTGCCCCCGGAGGTGCGGCGGGAACCGCGCCTGGCCCTGGACGGGGGCGGCGACGGCCTCGACCTGTACCGGCGCCTGCTGCCCCAGGCCGCTGCCTGGCTGGCCCCGGGCGGCCTGCTGGCTTGCGAGATCGGCCCCGGGCAGGCGGAGGTGTTGATCGAACTCCTGCAGCAGGACAGTTGGCGGCTGGTCCGCCTGATCAGGGACTACCGGGGCGAAGAGCGGGTGGTGACGGCACTGCGCACTGAAGATCCTTCCTGGTAGGTAACCCTGCTCTTGCTTAATCTTAAATAATGAAGGCTACCGTTGATTTCAGCCGTGGAGACCCCCTGTTTACTACTAGACCTTGCCAAAAAAGGAAAGCATTTGAGAAGCATCTGCCCTTCGACCTTGGATTGCACGGAAAATGAGCGCGCAAACTTGTTTGCGTATTTCACAACTCCACCGGGCGCGATGTTCAATTTGTGGCATGGATTTTGCTTGTAACAGGAGTATCAGCGTAATCATTGCTGCCGTGGTCCCTACCTTCCCTTCCCCGTCCCGGCAAGTGTGTCGAATAGTTCTAGAGAGTACGAAATATTACAGAGTACTAGTCGATGCAAAGAAGAATAAGCTTAGCAATCTGCAACCGGATTGCCTGCAAACGGCAGCGTAACTTTTGTTGAAGGAGGATGCGAACAAGAAGAGGGAGCTCATACCTTTCAGGGGATTACGAGAAAGGAGGACTCTAATTGCCTAACGGTAAGCGCAGCATGTACCTGGAGGGCCAGAACGTCTATTACGGCCCGGGGCCGACCAATACCTTCACCCTCGACCCCTTTACGGGAGAACGCAGGCGGCCCCGGAAACAGGACGC
>JBEKFU010000105.1:0-5173 GCA_050013155.1 Thermacetogeniaceae bacterium
TTGTTGGAGGCTTTCGCCAGCCTGGGAGCAATGGCCGTCAACCGCATCCAACTGGTGGAGCAGGCCAAGGAAACACACCTGCTGGCAGAGTCGGAACGCCTGCACGCAGCCCTGTTCAACTCCATCTCCCACGAACTGCGTACCCCCCTGACCACGATCATCGGGTCTGTCACCGGATTGCTGGATGAGGATGACATCTATGATCCGGCAGCCAGGCGCGGCCTGCTGCAGACAATCAGGCAGAGTGCCCTGCGCATGAACCGCCTGGTCACCAACTTGCTGGACATGGCTCGTCTGGAAAGCGGGTTCCTTCATTTGAACAGGGAGCGGTGCGAAATTCAGGATGTTATCGGGGTTTCTGTAAGTCGAGTGGAAACTCTAGGAAAGCGTCCCCTGAAGATCGATATCGAACCAAACCTACCAATGGTGTCGATAGATTTCGTGCTGATCGAGCAGGTGCTGGTGAATCTGTTGGACAATGCGGCCAAATACTCCGAGCCCAACAGCGAGATAGCTATCAGAACACGCTGGAAGAAGAAGTTCCTGCAAGTGGATATAGCCGACCGCGGCCCGGGAATTCCCACCGAGGACCTGGAACTGGTTTTTGATAAATTCTACCGTTTAAAAAGGTCCAATCAGATCGGCGGCACCGGTCTCGGGCTGACCATCTGCAAATCCATTATCGAGGCGCATGGCGGGAAGATATGGGCTGTCAACAATAGCAATGGAGGCGCGGTGTTCTCGTTCGTGCTGCCCTTAGGTTATGCAACACTGGAGACATCTGTTGAAGCGAGCGGTGGTGATGAAATTGGAAAACAAGATCAGAATTCTGATCATCGATGATGAACCCCAGATGAGGCGTATGTTGAAAATTGCTCTGATTGCCCATGGCTACGAGATCAGAGAGGCTGCCAACGGGCAGGAGGGGATAGAGAAGGCCGCTGTCTTCAAGACGGACATAGTATTGCTCGACCTGACCCTCCCTGACATGGACGGACTGGAAGTGATCAGAAACCTCCGGGAGTGGTCGCATGTACCCGTCATCGTACTTTCTGTGAGAGAGCATGAAGACGACAAGATAGCTACTCTGGATGCCGGGGCTGACGACTACATCACCAAGCCCTTCAGGATGGGAGAACTACTGGCGCGCATCAGGACCGCCCTCCGCCATATCGCCAGCTCTCAGGACGATCCGAACCTGACATTTGGCAATCTGGCTATCGACTTCTCCCGCCGGAGGGTCACTGTTGGGGGGTCGGAAGTCAAACTGACACCTACAGAATACGAGCTGTTAAAAGCGCTGGCAACCAATGCCGGATGTATTCTCACGCACCAGCAACTCATGAGAACTGTCTGGGGGCCATCCCACGAGTATGATGTGGGTTACCTCCGTGTCTATATCGGTCAGTTGCGCCACAAAATCGAAGCGGATCCGTCACAGCCGGGACATATCATCACAGAATCCGGAGTGGGCTACCGTCTTTTATAATCTGTTTCCCAGGGAGAAACCCGGCGCTCAAAGCCAGTGATTGACCACAGATGACTACCCGCTCTAATGCCCCCGCTTCCTCCGCATCCGGGCTTACAGCCCGGCCTGAAGAATGCGGAGTACATCCGAAACGGTGGGCGCCCGTATCCGGGCTAACGCCCGGCCTGAACGCCGGCTCAAGGCTCCGCCTTGGCTGAAAGCCTGCCGGCACACCGGGAAAACGGGCACACAGGTAAGAGCGGCTACATCACTGTATTAACTGGCTCTAAGCTTCAGTGGGGGAAAGCAATCCCCCACTGAAGCCAAGACCCAGTTGAACATTCGCGTATTGTAGTGTCTTTGAGAGTGAAATTCCCGGCAGGCAGATCGCTCTTCTATGAGTGCCGGAAAAGACTCGTTTCAGGCAGGCTCAAAAGATCCTGGAGAGGGGTAGGGATGGCTGTCATGAATACGCCAGAAGTGATTGCAAAGCTCTACAAAGATCTGACCCGAGTTCCCGCTACGACAATAGTGATTCCTCGCATCGAGAATGTGCTCCGTCGTTACAGTGAACATCCCAATATTTATTATAGCGAGAGTCTTGGTTTTAAAATTTACTGCCCTGCAGGCTGGATTGTTGACCCGGGGGCGGGGCGAACCGGGTCGCAATTTGATTATCTTGTCGCTATCTCAGGCTTCATCATAATTCAGTCAGAAAGAGGATCCCTTTTTCAGCCTGAAATTTGTTTTGTGGTGGAAAGCGTGGGAGACATCCATTTCATGGGCTATTTCCATATGCGTCTAAATGCCCTTTGCAAGGCCGGAATAGAAGTTGCATATCATCTGGACGAGCTTTTTCAGGTCGTTACGTTAAAGCTTAAACAGACCAGTTCTGACGGGCTGCTTGATTTCCAAATTCAAAAGTATTTTATCCGTGATGGACGGGTGTATAATATTATTGTGCGTGGGTTAGATCCTGGTCAGATGGAAAATGAACCGGAACTGGTCGAGGAGATCAGGCAGATCGTCCGCTCCTTTGCTTTTGTGACAAAGGGTAGCGGCCAGAAGAACAGGCTTCGCTTGATCACCAATACTGAAAAGGCATTGCCTGGAGGGTAATGCCGGTGGATTGATCGAATGGCCGTTGCCGGAGAACGCGGTTGTTTTTTGGTGTTTGGGAAGTATGATCATGATCAGGATCGTGCCTGAGAAAACAATCCGGCGTCGGCGCCGGGCAAGGGATAAAGAGGTCCCGTTGTAGGACGGGACCTCTTTAGTATTGTTGGATGGAAGTTACGGTCGTTGGGAAGTGAGAAGTGACGGGTGCCCGCTTGCGGGCTCGGAAGCATTGGCGGGTTTAATGCCCGGGCGCCCGCTAAGTGGGCGCAGCGCGAATTACGGCACGTTGTGGTAAACAATCTGCCAGAAACCTTAAACTCTGATTGACAGGCAGTATTTTTTCGCGCACACTACAGATCGAATGAGGGGGTCATAGCTTGTTCAGGCAGGTCATGCGCTGGGTCCTGGGCGAAAAGCTTGAAAACACCCAGCTTAGCGAGCAGAAGTTCAACGTGTTCTGGGGCATGCCGTTGCTCTCCAGCGATGCTATCTCCTCGGTTGCCTACGCCGTGGAGGAGATGCTGTGGATCCTGTTCCCGGTGATCGGTGCCGCCTCGTACCTCTGGACGCCCCGCATCGCCGGCATCATCATCTTGCTGCTGTTCATCCTCACCTTCTCCTACCGGCAGACTGTAGCCGCCTACCCCAACGGCGGCGGGTCTTACATCGTGGCCTCGGACAACCTGGGGCATATCCCGGGACTGGTGGCCGGGGCCTCGCTGGCGACCGACTACATCCTGACCGTATCCGTGAGCATCTGTGCCGGCACGGCGGCCATCGTCTCAGCCTTCCCCCAGTACCCCCAGCTCTATCACTACCGGGTGCTGATCTCCCTGGGGATCGTCCTGTTCATGCTGATCGGCAACCTGAGGGGCATCAAGGAGTCCTCCCGGATCTTCAGCATCCCCACCTACGCCTTCATCTTTGCCATACTGGGCCTGGTCGGCGCCGGCATCTTCAAGTTCTTCACCGGGCACTTCACCGGACAGGTGCTGGTGCCGATCCCGGCGGTCATGCCCCATGCCACGCTTACCCAGGCCGCCATGGTGTTCCTGGTGCTCAGGGCGTTCTCCTCAGGCTGCGCCGCCCTCACCGGCGTGGAGGCGATCAGCAACGGGGTGCCCAACTTCGAGCCGCCAAGCAGCAAGCGCGCCCAGCACGCCTACCTGCTGCTGGGAGCGGCGGTGTTCCTGACCTTCGGCGGGGTGGCCTACATCGCCCAGATCTACCATACGGTGCCGGATCCTCAGATCACCGTCACCGCCCAGTTGGCCTACGACGTGTTCGGCAGGGGCTGGATGTTCTACGTGGTGCAGGTCACCACCATGATCATCCTGGCCATGGCTGCCAATACCGCCTTCGCCGATTTTCCGATGCTCTTCTCGGTGATCGCCCAGGACCGCTATGCTCCCAGGCAGCTTGCCCTGCGCGGGCACCGGCTCAACTTCTCCAACGGCGTCCTGGTGCTGGCTGTCCTGGCCTCGCTGCTGATTATCATCTTCCGGGGCGATACCAACCTGCTGATCCCGTTGTATGCCGTGGGGGTGTTCACCGCCTTCACCCTGTCCCAGACGGGCATGTTCGTGCACTGGCTGAAGCTGAAGACCGAGGGCTGGCGCTGGAAGGCCGCCGTCAACGGCCTGGGCGGGATCATGACATTTGTCACGGTGATCATCATCGCTGTCACCAAGTTCATGATGGGGGCCTGGATCGTTATACTGTTGATACCCCTGATCATCTTGATGATGCTGAGGATCCGCCGCCACTATTCCCAGGTGGCGCAGAGGTTGGACATCCCCAATGAGAACCTGGGCCGGATCAATCTGGAAGCCCGTTACTCGCATCACGTGATCATCCCCATCGACAGCCTCAACGCCATGGTGGTCAACGCCCTGCGCTACGCCAAGAGCGTGGGGCCGAACGTGGAGGCCTTCCACGTGGAGACCTACATCGGGGAGGCCGACAAGCTGCGACGCAAGTGGGAACTCTTGAACACCGACATTCCCCTGATCGTTAAACACTCCCCCTACCGGGAAGTGGTGGGGCCGCTGATCGAGTACATCGAGTCCGAGGAACACGCCTCCCAGCAAGGCGACATGATCACCGTGCTGCTGCCGCAGTTCATCGTCAAAAAGTGGTGGGATATGGTCCTGCACAACAACACCAGCATCTTCATCGCCAATGCCCTGTTCCGCGAACGGAATATCGTGGTCTCGGTGCTGCCTTTCTCCATTGATGATCTTGGCGAACAACGGCGGCAGGAGCCACAGTCAACCACTCCGGCAGAACCTGAGACAGGAAGCATACAGGATACTTCGGGGCAAGTCCAATAAATCCAGTGATACCAAGGGTGGGCGGGGTTTTAAGACAAAAATGACTGTCCAAAACAGTCCAGAAGAAACCCATTCAACGAGTTCTTGGCTTCAGTGGGGGATTGCCTTCCCCCACTGAAGCCAAGAACTCGTTAATCCAGGGACGTAGCCGCTCTTACCTGTGTGCCCGTTTTCCCGGTGTGCCGGCGGGCTTTCAGCCAAGGCGGAGCCTTGAGCCGGCGTTCAGGCCGGGCGTTAGCCCGGATACGGGCGC
>JBEKFU010000106.1:0-8280 GCA_050013155.1 Thermacetogeniaceae bacterium
CGCGGGGGGAAGGCTTTTTTTCACTGGGAAAGGTGCTCGCCAGACCCTGGCTGGCCCCCGCCCTGGCCGGCCTGATGCTCCTGGTGACGGTCTCCTGGGCGGCATCGAGACACTTGCTGCCAGTTATCCCCGGACAGGTCGCTTTACAGAATTCAACCATGGCCGGCCGGGCAGCCCAGATGCCCCAAACCCTGGCGCGCCAGGATACTCCCGTACCGAGCCTTCCTCAGGGGCTTGAGTTGGAAGATGCCCGGGGATCTGGCGGCAAGAAGGCATTGAACATCAGCGAGGGACCCACCGGCGGCGCCCCCTCCCCGCAGGAAAATAAGGGGGCAGCGGCAGACAACCCTGGCACTGGCAGCGGGGCTGCGTACAAGACGCTGGAGACCCCAACGACGAACCCGGCGCCACAGCCAACGAGTTATCAGGAACTGGAGCAGCAAGGCTATACGGTGTTTGAGCCGGGCTACCTGCCACCGGACTACTCCCTGGCATCCTGCTCCCCGCAGCCCCCAGCCTCTGGTGGGAGCAGCGCCGGCAGCATCCAGGAGCCGGCGCCGCACCCCGGTCAGGACAGCCTGCTGTTGACCTACCGCAATGGCCAGACCGGTGGATGGATAACCCTGGAGATCCAGCCCTTGAACAGCCCTGCTCCGCAACCGGTGACGCCCTCGGCCAATGCAGCGGAAAACCAGTCGGCCGGCGCTCCGGCCTCCGCCAACGCGACTGGCAATCAGCCGCCCGGCGCTGACCGGATTACCTGGCAGGCCCAGAAAAACGGAGCCAGTTTCCTACTGACGGTGACCGGCAGTGTGCCTGACGCAGAATTGAAAGGGGTGGTTGCTTCGGTGCATTGACTGTGAGCGACATCCAACAGTGTCAAATAGAGGAGAATAAAGGGAGGGACAGCCGCTATGGCTAACCGTCAGAAACCTTTGACAACCTGCCTTCTGGTGACCGCCGCAATCTTGTTATTGATTTTCGTGAGCCTGGGCACCGCCGTCCGGCCGCGGCCGGTGGACGCCAATACCACCGGGCGCTTCAAGGACCTGAAAGAACTGCAGGATTTCATAGACAGCCACACCAAACTTGCCTCGCTGCTCGCGCCTGGCGTGATCGTAAATGGCGGCACAATCGGGTTCACAGAGCAGTCCGCGGCGCCGCTGGCGGCTACATCCACGGCGCCGTCAGCCACAGCGTTCTCTGCCGCCGGTTCCAGCGTCTCCGGTCAGCTTGCGTCCTCCGATTATTCCGTCACCAACAACCAGGTGGCGGGGGTTGACGAGGCGGACATTGTCAAGAGTGACGGGAGTTATCTCTATGTGAGATCCGGCAGCAAGATCGACATCCTGGCCGCCTACCCCCCGGAGCAGGCCCAGGTGCTGTCCAGCCTGGCCTTCAACAACCCCCCGGTGGGGCTTTTCGTATATGGAAACCGGATGCTGGTGATCGGCCGGCAGGAACCCCTGATCAGGCCGCTGATTTACAACACGACGAACATCGCGGCGCCCGGCATCGATCAGTCGCTTCCGGTCTACCCGCCCCAATCCCAGGGTGTGTCCGTGGCCGTCTATGATACGTCAGACAAATCCAGCCCGCAGTTGCTGGACTCGTTCTCCGTCACCGGAGCCTCTTACGTGGCCTCCCGGATGATCGGCGGCTATGTCTACCTGATCGTCAACACCCCTCTTGACCTGGGCCAGCCCCAGGACAGCGTGAGGCTGCCGGAGATCATCGAGGGGAACGGCAGCGTCACCACCCTTCCGGCCTCGGCCATCCAATACTTCGACCTCCCCTATCCCAGCTATCAATACACCATGGTGGAGGCCTACAACCTGGATGCTGCGACCAGGAAGACAGGCGTCTTCCTGACGGGCGCCACCCAGCAGGTCTTTGCCTCGGCGCAGAACATCTACCTGGCGTCCCCGGCGCCGGTCGATCCGCTCCCCCTGCTCCAGAAATACCTGGGCCAGTTGACCCCCTTGCTGCCGGACAGCCTCGCCAACCAGTTGAACGACGAAAGCGCCAGCCAGGAGCAGAAGCTGCAGCAGTTGGCCGAGGTGCTCTCCATGGGGAACAGTACCGGGCCGGGCAACCAGGCGGAGATCGCCCAGATTGTATCGTCCATGCAGCATGACGTGGCTGTTGCAGAGGACCAGACCCTGGTGCAGAAGATCCGGATCAGCGGCTATGACGCAGCCTTTCAGGCCGAGGTCGATGTGCCGGGCCAGGTGCTCAACCAGTATTCCATGGACGAGCAGGACGACTACTTCCGGATCGCCACCACCACCGGGGACCAGGAGCAATCGGCCAACAGCAGCAACAACATCTTCGTCTACGGCCCCGAGCTGCAGTTGGTGGGGCAGTTGACCGGCCTGGCCCCGGGCGAGCACATCTACTCCGCCAGGTTTATCGGCCAGCGGGCATACCTGGTCACCTTCCAACAGATCGACCCTTTTTTCGTGGTCGACCTGTCCGACCCCACCTCGCCGAAAGTGCTGGGCGACCTGAATATCCCCGGCTTCTCCGACTACCTGCAGCCATACGACGAGAACCACATCATCGGCATCGGCAAGGATACGACGCCCAATCCACAGGAGAATGGGATGGCACGCCCGACCGGGCTGAAGATCGCCCTGTTCGACGTGACCAACCCGCAGCAGCCGAAAGAGCTCTCCCGGTACGTACTGCCGGACGGCTCCGATTCCCAGGCTCTTTACGACCCCAAGGCCCTGCTGTTCAGCCTCTCGAAAAACCTGCTGGCGCTGCCGGTGTCTTCACCCAACAATGTCGGACAGTACTATAGCTACTGGCAGGGCGCCTACGTCTTCAACGTCTCCCTCGACCAGGGGATCGTTCTCAAGGGCACCATCGAGCATCCGGCACCAAATCCATCTCCGGCAGGCGGCCAGGTGATGATTGGTGGTGGCAGCGGTGGCGGCGGCGGGATCATTTCGGCGCCAAGCACACTGCCAATGAATGGCCAGTTTATCCCGGTGCGGGTACCCTTCCGGCAAGATGGCTACGTCCAGCGGATCTTATATATCAACGACGTGCTCTACACCGTTTCGGACTCCCTGGTCAAGCTGAACGACATCAACAGCCTGGCGGAACTCAAGGCCATCAACCTCTAAAACGGCCGGCGCCAACACCGGTGGCCATAACAGAGACCGGGTGCCACGCCCGCGGGCGTGGCACCCGGCTTTGTTTCTCACACATCCGGATTATGTCAACTTCATACTTTTCGCTTCTCACATTTCCGATCAGGACCCGGTTCAGGTCGACTGTCGAACTACGGAACCTCGAGGAGCACAACCCACCGCTCAAATAGTGAGGGTACCATTGGGCAGGTTGAGCAGCTTGAGGATACACGTCATCCCCCAGCTTGGTCTCGAATTCATAGGTCAGCACTTCCCCCTTGCTGGAGGTGGGGATCAGGGCCAGCCGCTCCGACAGCACCTGAGCCCGGGGGCTGATCCTGGTCCTGGCCTCCGCCGCCGAGAAGGCCGGGGGCGCAATAGCCCTCTGGTGATGCGCGGTCAGATAACCAAGGGCCTCGTACCCCAGGACCTGCCCGTTATCCAGGGCGACCTGCAGCTTGACCTGGTCCGGGTAGACCATCACGTTGCCCTGCTTGTAGGCGAAGGAGATTGTCGAAACGTTCTGCTCCCGCAGGGTGTAGGTCGGCACGAAGCCGGTCAGCCCCCTGGAGCGTAGAAAATCCTCGGCTCTGGCCAGGGCCTGATCGTCGCTCAGCTTGGCCGCAGAGACGGTGCGCGGGTTGAGCATGGAGACCACGTGGCCGCCTTTCTTGCTGACATCTACAGTGGTGGCATCCGAGGGATTGTTGCCCGTGCGAAGCTGGATGGTGTAGGACGGGATCTTCCCCCGCACCTCGTTGGCTAGAACTTTCTGCTGCACCGTCGCCCCGCCCAGATCGGCGAAGTCCCCGGCGATATTTCTGGCCTGGTCGAGGGTTACCGTGCTTCCGGTCAGGCCTTGGGGTTCCATCTGTTCTATGTGGTCTGAGAAGGGTCCGTCGTAGAGCAGGACCGGCAGTTCGTGAAGTTGGGTCTCCACCTTGCGAAAGCTGTTGTCGGCGCTGCCGACCGAGCCTCGCGACAACTGCCGGTTCAAGCCGCTCTGGACCTCCGTCCAGTGAAAGGCGCCCGCGGCCGCATCCTGCTCCACCATAGACATCTCCTTATTCAGGGAAACAGACGTCTGGTAAAGCTGCTGCATGGTTCCCCAGTCCTTGTCGCTCAGGGTCCTGGTCTTGTTGCTCTTGGTCAGCGTATAGGCGTAGTCCCCGACCTGGGACAGAAACTTGGAGGTCCTGGCCACCACGTCGTGGGATACAGGCAACTGGCTCAGGTTCTCCTGGGCGGAGTTGGCGTTGTACCAGAGATCGGACAGGATGGCGTCCATCTGGTCCGGGGAGCCGCTTACCAGGCCCTTGGACAGAAGCGCCTGGACATTTTTGGTGCGCTGCATGGTCTCGTAAAAGGCCCGGCTGTACTTGTTCTGGAGCAGCACATCCGCCTGGCGCCGCGCCCGCAGTTGACCTATCCCCCACAAGACGGTAGCGCCCCACAAAACTGCCAGGGCAATAACGGCCACGGTTTGGCGCGATGGTTTCATCCTCTGACTCCTCCTAATAGTGCAACGCCTATCACATCTCAATTACCTGGCAAAGATTTGATGACCGATCTGGGTCAGGATCTGCCGCGTCCAGACCCAGGGGTTAACGCTTTTTGACGGGTTCCAGAAGTACAGGGCGCCATGGGCCGGGTCCCAGCCGCTCAGGGCATCAATGGCCGCCCGGAGACAGTCCGAGGATGGCTGGCTCGTCCAGATCAGCCCGTTGGCAACCGACTCGAAGGCATAGGGTTGGAACACCACGCCGGGCAGGGTATGCGGAAAGGCGCTGCTCTGCATCCGGTTCAGCAGCACGGCCCCGACCGCGACCTTGCCGTCGTATGGCTCATCACCGGCCTCCCCCTGGATGACCCGGGCCAGCAGCGACACGTTATCCGAGTTTGTTTCCGGAGCGGCCTCCGCCATCTTCTGGATCTGGACCCCGGGTCCCGTATGCGGCAAGAAGGGGCGCTGAGCGCCGAAGCCAAAGACATAGTAGGCAGTGCCGGCCAGCAGCAGAACCAGGCAGGCCCAGGCTGCCAGAAATCCCGGCCGTCCTCTCAGATCAGCGAATTTCATCCGGAAACCTCCTGTTCGATATTTTTTTAGGCATCTATAGGGCGGCTGATGGTGATTGTCCACATGCTCGTTCCTGATCCGCCAATTTTTAAGCAATCATAGTGTGCGAAAAATCATCCGTCCTTATGCAGTTCCCATACTATGAGAAGAGGAATAGCCGTTTTTGTAGCGAAATTTGTTTAACATGATCCAGACAGAAATCCCCCGCCTCCGGCGAGGGGTAGTAATCATCCCCATGCGGGAGATGTAGTAATGTCCATAACCGAACCCAAGCTCCGCTCCGGCCTGGCGAAGCTCAGGCTATACGGAGAACTGGTCATGTTCAGCCACAGCCTGTTCGCCCTGCCCTTCGGGCTGATGGGGATGCTGCTGGCAGCAAACGGGCTGCCGGGCCTGCGCACCTTTTTTTGGATCCTGGTGTCTTTGGTAGGAGCCCGGAACGCGGCCAACGCCATCAACCGGCTGATCGACCTCCGTTACGACGCTGCCAACCCCCGCACCGCCCACCGTCACCTGCCGCAGGGCCTGGTCACTGCAGTCGAGGTGCTTAGCCTGAGCATCACCGGTTTCGCCCTGCTGCTCCTGGGGGCCTGGCAGTTGAACCCGCTCTGCCTGATGCTGGCGCCGGTGGCAGTGTTGATCCTGGTTGGCTACTCCTATACCAAGCGGTTTACCTGGGCCTCGCACCTGGTGCTGGGCTTTGCCTGCGGCATTGCCCCAACGGCCAGTTGGCTGGCGGTGACCGGCAGTTTTGCCGTCCCCCCTATCCTGCTATCCGGGGCGGTCATGTGCTGGGTCGCCGGGTTTGATATCATCTACGCCACCCAGGATGTGGAGTTCGACCGCCAGGCCGGCCTGCACGCCATCCCCGCCCGCTTCGGAGTTCAGAGCGCCCTCAGGATCGCCCGGGGCCTGCACCTGGCGATGATCCTGCTGCTGCTGGCGCTGCCCAGCTTCCTGGCGCCGGCCACCCTCGGTCACGGCCTCTTCTACTACCTGGGGCTGCTGGTGGTGGCCGGCCTGCTCTTCTGGGAGCACCTGCTGGTGAAGCCGGATGACCTGAACAGGGTGACCATGGCCGCCTATTATGTCAACCAAATAATCGGAGTGGTGCTCTTGCTGTTCACCGCTCTTGACGTCTTTATCAAAATCTAACAGTCAGGAGTCGAGCATATGTCCAATAGATTACCCTCTTCCAGGGTGGAACTGCTCGCCCCGGTCGGCAAGTGGAATGTGCTGGAGGCGGTGATCGCCGCCGGCGCCGATGCCGTATACCTGGGCGGCAAGAAATACAACATGCGCCTGCATAGCAAGGATTTCAACTTCACCGACGAAGAACTGCGGTCAGTGGTCAGTTACGCCCACGAGCGGTCAGTCAAGGTCTACGTCACTGTCAACAACCTGTTGACCAACGCCGAGATCGACGACCTGGGCGAATACCTGCAGTTTTTGGAGGAGATCGCCACCGACGGGATCATTGCCCAGGACCTGGGAGTGGTCCAACTTGCCCACGACTTGAACCTCGGGGTGCCCCTCCATGCCAGCGTGATGATGAACGCCCACAACCTGGAGGGTCTGCAGCTTCTGAAAGACCTGGGAATCAGGCGGGTGATCCTGGCCCGGGAGGTCACCCTGGCCGACATCAAGCTGTGGCACAGCCAGACCGACCTGGAACTGGAGTACTTCGCCCATGGGGACATGTGCTTCTCCCAGAGCAGCCAGTGCTACCTCTGCGGGATGCTGTTCGGCGAGAGCAGCAACCGTGGCCGCTGCCTGAAGCCCTGCCGCTGGCCATTCGAACTGATCGACCGGGAGACCGGGTCGGTGCTGGCCCCCGGCGGCGCCGAAACACCGCCCGGCCAGCACTCCGGAAACACGGGGCCCTACTTCCTGGCAGTCAAGGACATCTGCCTGCTGCCGTTCCTGCCGGAGGTGATCGACGCCGGGGTCTGCTCCCTGAAGATCGAGGGGCGGATGCGGGAGGCCGGTTTCCTCGGGAGCCTGATCGGCTTCTACCACCGCGCCCTGGACCGGTACTACGCCGACCCCTGCAGCTACCAATTCGACTGGGATGAATACCGGGAACTGGAGCAGGTGCGGGTGCGGGACCTGAGCCCGATCTACGCCTTCGGCAACCCGGGGCCGACGTCCGTCGGCTACACCGGGGAGCGCGAGCCGCGCTTCTTCAGCAGCGCCGTGCGCGAGCCCGAGATCACCCAGAGCAATATCCTCGACAACCCCCTGCCCGTTTGGGATGTGAGAAGCGGGCGGGTGCCCGCCTTGGCGGGCGCCACCTCTCACATCGCACATCACACATCTCAAAACCGCCCGCGGCTGGCGGTCAAGGCCGGCTCCCTGCCAGCCGCCCTGGCGGCACTGGAGCACGGGGCCGACCTGATCTACACCGGCGGTGAATCCTTCCTCAGCCAGGGCCGGCCCTGGCGCCCCGGCGACTTCGCCGAGCTGCTGACAGCCGCCCTGGAGAGGGCGGCGCCAGGGGCACACCAGGCGCTGGTGGTCATTGGCGCCCCCCGGATCACCATGCCGTCCGAGATGGGCCGGGTGAACCGGTTCCTGTCGGACCTCCTCGAGCTTCAGCCCCAGCCGGACGGGATCATGGTCACCAACCTGGGCGCCATTTTTGCCGCCAGAGCCACCGGCCTGCCCCTCTACGCGGATTATTCCTGCAACATCGCCAACGGCAGGGCAGCCGCCCTGCTGCAGTCGTACGGCGCCGTCCAGGCCACAGCCCCGCTGGAGTTCCGGGCGGAAGAGATCCTATCCCTGCCGGCTAGGTCGCCGCTGGCCCTGGAGGCGGTCGTTCACGGCCAGCTCCCTGGCATGGTCAGCGACCACTGTCTGCCGGCAGCCCTACTGGATGGGGCCACCCGCTTCCAGATCTGCAGCGGATCCTGCCGCCGGAGACGATTCGGGCTGCGGGACACAGCCGGGATGGTGCACCCGCTGGAGATCGACACCAGTTGCCGCAACCACCTGTTCATGGCCCACGAGCTCGCCCTCCTGCCCTATCTGCGCTCCTTTTACGGGGCCGGGTTCGGCAGT
>JBEKFU010000107.1:0-5244 GCA_050013155.1 Thermacetogeniaceae bacterium
CTTTTCTGGCCGCCCCGGCCGAGGAACCCCAAGATCAGGGCCAACACTATGGAGACGATGACGCTCCCGTACCTGGCTATCGTATGATGGGGATGGGTTCCTCCGCTGGCGACGTAGTAAACTACGAGGCCGCCCACCAGACCGCCCACCAGGCCGAGCACGATCGCCATCACCGGCTTGGCAGACCCGCGGGAAAGCAGCCAGCCGATGACCAGACCGATGATGATGAAGACAATCCAGGCAAGTAATTGATGCATTTAAAAGTCCCCCTTTTATTAATATACTTGTATAAACAATTTGACAACATTTTCACATTTCCTCTTTTTCAATCACCAACTTTCTAACCCTCTCTCCTTCGAACCTCGAACCTCGAGGATATCCCCTTTGTAGCCCCAGCCTTGCCTTAAATAATTTCATCTTTCAACTCTCTCACCAGCTCATTCACCCTTTTAACCTGCAGGGCAAACGCCTCCAGCCTGATCTCGATCTGCTGCGGAAAGGCGCTCCCGTCCGTTTCGATGTTCAGGTAAGGCAGGTGGGGGTATTCTGCGAGCACCTTCAGGACCAACCGGCAAGGGTCAACCCGGCCCTTATGGGTGCTGATCCGCTCGTTCAGGATGGCCTCGGAGATCCGGGACGGCATGCAGCCAAAGGGCCCGATGGTGATGACGCCGTCCACCCGATCGATGATCTCGTTGATCGAGGTGCCGATCGTCAGGACTGCCTCTCCGACAATGTGGGGAGAGATCAACTCTTCAGCAGTAGCGATCACCTTGTCGACATCGATCAGGTGGTACTCGTAGAGACCGGATCGCGCCAGGATCTTCTTGATCTCCCGCTCATACTTTCTTCTGAAGAGACTCTCGATCAGAACGTTGATCTTATCTCCCAGGTCGGCATCCTCGGACAGATTGTTCCTGACCGTATAATCACAGTAATAGATCCATTCCTCCACCGGCGCCACTCTGGTCACGATGCCCTTGGCGGCCAGCTTCTCCACGAGATACTGCCTGGAAAAGCCGTCCCTCCTGACGTAGATCTCCCCCACCAGGGCGACCTTTCTGGCCTCACCCAAGGGCTGCCTGAGCGGAATTTGCGACAGGTCCGCAGCCAACCGGCCCAATTTCACCTTCAATGCCTTCCAACTGTCCCCGGCGATGCTCTCGATGATCTCCTCCATCAAGCGGTTGAATGTGGCCATGGCTGCATCCCGGTCAACGGCGAGAGCCAGCAGGGCGCCCCGGATGTCTTCGGCAACGTCGGAGATGACCACCGCCTGCCACGCCCTGCGGGTATACCTGATCCCCAACCCCCCGTAGCTGTTCCCTGACGAGAGCGTCAGCAGGGCGACGTTTTTGATGCCCAGTTTCCGGAGCAGGTTCTCGGTATACACGTGGTACTGGCCGAACCGGCACGGGTCAGGAGCTTCCGGCATGAAGTAGACCACAATCCGGCCGTCTTTCTCATTACCATTTTGTTTGAGAAACTTGAGCAGGCTTCCGACGGTGAGGGCCAGCGGCAGGCACTCCTTGCAACTGGAATTCGCCCTCCCCAGTTGCAGCTCCTCCTCCACCGGAGCATCCAGGGCGACGGCGTCGATGCCGACGTGTTTGAAGGCCGCCGCAAAGAGACGCGTTGCCAGATCCCCCATTGACGGCAGCACGATCCTGACCCTGGGGTCTCTGAGGGAGATATACTGGCCGGCCACCGTCCTGATCTTCCTTCTCCTCTCATCGAATACGGCCAAAGCGCCTGCTCCATCGCCCGCCGCCGCGCCGGGTCCGCTGGACCCGGCGCCGCCGCCGGCTTGATAGTTCCGGATCACGTCGATGAAGGCATCGATCCGGGTATCGATGCCGGCGTCGGCGGTGTGGCTGTCCAGTTCCAGGGTCAGCGAGGGCTTGCTCCCCATGATATCCCTGAAGTAACCCACCACGAACGAGTCGGGCCCGCAACTGAAGTTGGTGACAAACACTCCAAAAAGCTGCGGGTGCCTGCTCACCAGTTTGGCAGCCTTCAGGACCGTCTGCCCCATTGACCAGTACATCTTCTGCTGCGGCGCTTCCCCTTCGATCGGCAGGAAATCGTACGGGATCACCTTATACCCTCTGGACGCCAATTTCTCGGGGATGCCCATGTTCCCATCCTGCACCAGGGCGTTGTAAGGCCTTCCGAACAGGACGACCGCTTTTTCCCCGGTCTGCTCTAACGACTCCAGGAACTGCTTTCCCGCCGCCTCGCACTGCTCCACGAACGATTCCTGGATCCCCGCCGCATACCTGTAAGCAGCCAGCGAGCGCTGCCGGTCGCACCCCAGCCGCGCTCCGATCTCCACAAACGCTTCGGGAATCTTGTCGTACCCCTGCGAAAAATCCAGGACCGGGGCCACGATCCGCTCCGGGCGAGCGACCTCGAAGGTCGTCCTCAGGTAATAGCTCTCCCCCTGCACGATCGGGCAGGCCAGACTGATGGGGATGCCGTTCGCCACCGGCATTCCCTTGACGTGGGGAAGAAACAGGTAGTCCGGGTCGATCCTGAGCAGTTCCTTGAAGTACTCGTGCGCCAGGTTGACCGGGTGGCAGAAAGCCGAATCCTTTTTGACCACAGCCTTCTCTGCTGCGTCCAGCCCGCCCGGAAGCACCACCTCCAGGCCGAGTTGGTGGAAAAAGTTATAGTACAGGGGGAACAGGGTGTGTACGAGCAGCGACCTGTTGATGCCTATTGTTTCCCGATGACTGCCCGCTCTAATATCCCCCGCTTCTTCGAAGCGGTAGGATAAGAGCGGGTACGTCCCTGGATAGCGATTTACCCGATGGCTAACCGCCACTAAACTCCCACTGAAGTGGGAGCCAAGTGGCGTTAAGCCCCTGGATAAGTGCAACTGTGGCTTCCGCCTTCGCCTATGGCTCAGCGCAAGCCAAGTTTTCTTTATAAGCTTCAGAGGGAAAAAGCGCCCCCTGAAGTCAAGAACTCTGCTGATGCCGCTGCTGCCAGAGGCGCCGATCAAACTGTCAGGATGGAGATCGCGGCTGAACCTCCCGTAAACCATCTCTTCCCTCTGCTTGACCAGGTTGTTGAGATGCGAGTTTTTGGCGTGCGCCCTGATGCCGCTGTACCGGCCGCAGATACCCCCGAAGGGATAGGTCTTCCCCTCGATCTTGATGCGTGAGATGGCGCACTTGCGGTCGCACCCGGTGTTGCCGCCCCTGCAGGAAAACGGCTTCTGATATTCGACCTCTCTGTTGATCAACTGGTCGAGATCGAACCTTTTCTCTTCAGTGACCCCGCTTCTGATCTTTTCCTTGACCATCAGGGCGATCCCGAAGGCGCCCATGAGGCCGGGCTCCGGCGGCACGACAACGTCCCGGCCCAGGAGGGCGGCCATGGCGATGGGGACCGCCCTGTTGTAGCACACCCCGCCCTGCATGAAAATCTTCTGTCCCACAAACCGGCTGCCCTTGACCCGGTTCAGGTAGTTCTTGCAGATCGAATAGACCAGGCCGGCCACGATGTTCTCGGTCTCGATATTCTCCTGCATCGCCGTCTTGATGTCGCTGCCGATGAAGGCGGCGCACTGATCATTGAAATCCGCCGGGGCGCCGGCCTGCATGGCCACCTCTTCGATCCGGCGCACATCGATGTTCATATACTCTGCGGCGCTCTCTTCCAGGAAGGAGCCGGTGCCCGCCGAGCAGGCCTCATTCATGGCGTAGTCGCAGGGGACGCCGTTGATGATGTGGGTGTATTTGGCATCCTGGCCGCCGATCTCGAAGATGGTGTCGACTGACGGGTCAAAATACACGGCTGCAGCCGCATGGGCGCTGATCTCGTTGTAAACGCTCCCGGTCAGGGCGTGCAGCCCGGCGATCTGCCTACCCGAACCGGTGACGCCGAGCCCGATGATCTCCGGCTGGCTCGCCAGTTGCTCCTTCAAGGAGGCGTAGCAGGTCTTGGCAGCCTTGATGGGATCTCCCAGGGTCTTGATGTACACCGAGGCCAGGATCCCGTTGTCGCTCTCCCTCATCAGCACCGCCTTGGTGGTGGTCGAGCCTACATCGAGGCCGAGGATGAAGCGCCCGGCCTCACCCAGTCCTGCTCCGGTCTGCTCCAGGTCATTGAACGATACCCTGTCGACCGCCGCAGCCAGCGCCGGCAGAACGGCGAAGGACTTGGACTCGGCCAGAAATATCTCTTTCATGCTATCCGGGCGGACGGTCTCATTATCCAGCGCCCACAGGGCTGAGCCGAACGCCTCGAAGTATCCCGCCTCTTCCGGGATGATCAGGTTGGCGGCATGCCTCCGCAGGCACTCCACCATCACCCTGTTCCTACTGCTGCCCCCGGTAAGCCAGATCCTCTTCGAGATGTTCTCGCCCAGTTGTTCGACAATCCGGAGCGCCATCATCTCGCACAGCCCGGCGACGATGTTCTCCTTTTTCTCACCCTTGTTCAAGGCGTGGGTGCAGTCGCTCTTGCAGAACACGGAGCATCTTCCGGACACCCTGTAGGGTTGGTCGATGTTCTGTACCGCCACGGCCTCCTCGATGCCGATGCCGATTCGCCTGATCTGCTGCAAAAAAAACTCTCCGGTGCCGGAGGCGCATTTATTCCCGGTAAAGAGATTGATGATCTTGTTGGCGGCATCCACCTGGTACGTGGTGAAGGTCTCTCCGCCGGCGCAGGAGATATAATCGGCGTCCCCGTATTTTTCCTTCAGGAATACGTAGGCGCTTTCCACCGCTTCCGGCTCCGAAATGGAAGGCAGCCTGATCAGGTTCTTGAATTTCCTTCCTGTCAACGCTATCTTCTCGATCGCTTGCCAACAGGCGCCGTCGAGAAGACCTTCCAGTGTCCTTCTAATGTTGCCCTCGTGGACCCTGGAAACAACATTCACGATGACGATGTTGCCGTTCTGTTGCCGCTCGATATCGACCCTCGTCAGCGTCGAAGCCCCGATACAGATCCCAGTTGCCTGCATTTGCCGTACCTGACCCCTATCCTTTTATATTTGACGGTGTGTCCACGCACCTTATATTATACCACAGATGACTACCCGCTCTAATGCCCCCGCTTCCTCCGCATCCGGGCTACGCCCGGCCTGAAGAATGCGGAGTACATCCGAAGCGGTGGGCGCCCGTATCCGGGCTAACGCCCGGCCTGAAAGAAAACGGGCACACAGGTAAGAGCGGCTACATCACTGTATTAACTGGGTCTTGGCTTCAGTGGGGGATTGCTTTCCCCCAC
>JBEKFU010000108.1:0-10405 GCA_050013155.1 Thermacetogeniaceae bacterium
GCGGCGCCGCGCATCGTCCAGGCGGTCCTGTCCTATTGGCGCCTGGCGCCGCCGCCTGAGGAATTCCGGCCTGCTTGAGAAGTGAGATGCGGGATGTGAAATGTGACGGGTGCCCGGCGGGCGCGAAGGCATTGGCAGAGCCAATGCCAACAAGAGTCTCGCCTCCTCCGCATCCGGGCTTACGCCCGGCCTGAACGCCGGCTCGAGGCTGGCGCCTCGGCTGAAAGCCCGCCGGCACACCGGGAATGCGGAGCACAGGTAACCTCACACCTCTCACCTCCCAATATTCACCTCTAACCTGTTTTTGAAGGCGCCTCGCACCCAATACAGCAGGCGTCCGCTCGGGTACGCGGTTGCGAAAAGGAAATGTTCTTGAAATTATTTTGGAAAATCGGGAGTAATGGCAGGAATATAATCCAGTAAAAGAGCGCGGCGGGCTGGAAAGCGCTGAGTTTAGCGACAAATATCGGCATCACCATGGCAGCCTCTGTTCTGATCGGCTATTATATGGGCCACTACCTTGACAAGTGGATACTGCATGATCCAAAAATGCAATGGTTGACGTTCATCTTTTCCCTGTTTGGGATTGCAGCAGGGTTCCGCGGCGTGTTCCATCTCATCAATCAGTCTTTGGATGATGGGGGTAAGGAGTGATGATCCGCGGTGCTCCTCACATCGAAATTGGGGCTGGATTTGCTTGTCGGTTTTCTCTGGGGTTTGCTGATCAGCGTCATCAACTACAGCTATCTCCAGTTGGTGATTAAGCAGAATGCGGGCAAGTCGACCCAGAAGGCGACGCTGGCTGTGGTCAATGCTCATTTTTTGCGCTACTTCCTGAACATCGTGGCCCTGGTGGTAGTCTACAAGCACATGTGGGTGCTGGTGGGGACTGCCGTTGGCCTGACGGTGATGTTGAAATACACGATCATCAAGCAGTTCATAGAGAGCAGAAAGCATCCGTACGTGTCCAAACGCCCGAGAAGGGTGAGGCCGAAGGTTGCGCCGAAGGCCGGCTCTGAGGCAAACAGCCGGCTCTGACAGAGGTCGGCAGCAAGAAGCGGGTGCCCGCCAGGGCGGGCGCGGCAGGAAAAGACAGAAACAGAAGCGGGAAAAAGGCTAAAAGGAATGCTGGCAAATGTTCCGGCACCCGACTTCTGATTCCGGGTACCCGTTTGGCGGATGCGGGCGTGTCAAAAAAGCATAATAAAAACATTCTAACATCGATATCCTGCGTCCGACATCTGAAACAAAGGACATGCAAGCCCGGCATGCAAATCTGCCTTCCGGCATCCGACTTCTGAAATCAGGAGGGAACAAGGCAGCAATGGAACAAGGCAGTGTTGTTGTATTCCACATCTTCGGCTTCCCTGTTACCGGTTATATCACGACGATGTGGGGTGTCATGGTGGTCCTGCTCGCCATTGCCCTGATCGTACGGGGGAGCCTCAAAAAGGTGCCGGGCCGGTTTCAGATGCTTGCAGAATACTCGCTCGAGGGCATGCTCAATTTTTTTGGCGGCATCCTGGGCCCGGAGAAGGCGCGCCGGTACTTTCCGTTCCTGATGACCTTATTCCTGTTCATCCTGATATCCAACTGGTCGGGGATCATCCCTGGCGCCGGGCACTTTAAGGCCTTTCATCCGCCAACCAGCACCTGGAGCGTGACTGCAGCTTTGGGTATCATCTCCTTCTTCCTGACCCAGGCCGCCGGTATCAGGGAAAGAGGGTGGCACTACTTCGGACACTTCTTCCAGCCGATCTTCGTGCTGTTTCCGTTGAACCTGATCGAGGAGCTGGTCAGGCCGCTGTCGCTCTCTCTCCGTCTCTACGGGAACATCTATGGCGAGGAGACCGTGGTGGCGGTCCTGTTGAGCCTGGCTCCGTATTTTTCTCCGATCCCCATGCAACTGCTCGGCCTGCTGTTCGGCTTTATCCAGGCACTGGTGTTCACCACCCTGGCCTCGATCTACATCAGCCTGGCCACGGCCGAGTCTCACTGATCGGGATGGTGTGAGATTTCCCGGTCTTCAGAGTGATGCCGGGGAAGACGTGAGACGATGAATAAGGAATCACGAGAATTTATCCGTGTGAGGTTAAAAAAGCAATCCACAAGTCGGCGCCGGTAGAAAGGAGGGAAAACAATGGCTCAAACATCAGCAATCATCGCCCTGGCGGTGGCAATCGTGATGGGTATGGCTACTCTCGGGCCTGCTTTTGGCCAGGGAATGGCAGCAGCGAAAGCGATGGAGGGTATCGCCCGCCAGCCGGAAGTGGCCGGGGAACTGCGTACCACGCTGATCATCGCCCTGGCTTTCATGGAAGCGTTGACCATTTACGGACTCCTGATAGCTTTCATGCTGCTCGGGAAAATGTAGTAAGGCACCAAGGTTGCCGTAATGCCCGGGGCGGGCCTGGCCGTGCGTCCGGCAGCGCCCCGGGATATTTGAGGCTGCCCGGAAGGGGACTGATACTGTGCAATTCAGTTTGTATGATTTCATCTGGACGATTATCAACTTCCTGGTGATCCTTGCTATCTTGACTTATTTCTTCTATAAGCCGGTGATCACTTTCATCGACAACCGCCGGGCGGAGATTGGACGCAACATCTCGGATGCGGAGCAGGCCCGGGCCGAGGCCAACAAGCTGCTGAGCGACTACCAGGCCCAATTGCAGGCTGCCAGGCAGGAAGCGCAGCAGATCGTGGACAAGGCGCTCAAGTCCGGGGAGGAGTCGCGCCAGGCGCTGCTGGCGCAGAGCAGGGATGAGGCGGCGGTACTGCTGGAGAACGTCCGCAAGGAGATCCGGCGTGAGCGTGACGAGGCCCTGCAGACCTTGCGCCAGGAGGTGGTCTCCCTGTCGGTGATGGCAGCCAGCAAGATCCTTGGCCGGAATATCACCGGGGATGATAACGCCCGCATCGTCAACCAGTTCTTGGATGAGGTAGGGGAAATTCATTGATCCAGAACGCGATCGCCCGGCGCTATGCCGATGCGCTTTTCAATGCCGCCCAGGAAAACGGGCAGGTTGACCAAGTGTTGTCTGACTGGCAACTGGTGATGAGTTTTCTGCAGCAGGACCCCAGACTGGGGGAACTGCTCCAGCACCAGCGGCTCCCCAAGCGCCTCAAAAAGGAAATAATCGGGGAACTATGGGCGAACCGTGTCTCCCGGCTTTTTTTAGGTTTTCTGGAATTGATTGTCGATAAGCGCCGGGAGCGCTTACTGGTGGCCATCTATGACGTCTTTACAGGAAAGGTGCGCCAGGCCCGCAACATCGCCGTTGCCGAAGTCAAGACAGCCTTTGTCCTGGACAAGCAATTGGAACTGGGCCTGCAGCAAGCCCTGTCGAAGCTGACCGGAAAACAGATCGAGCTGCAGGTCAGCCTGCACCCGGAGTTGATCGGTGGCCTGGCGGTCAAAATAGGCGATCGCGTGATTGACGGGAGCACTATCAAGCGGTTGCAGTTGCTGGGGGCGTACCTGGTGGACAGATCTCATGGAAAGCTAGAGGTGGGAACGTAGCATGAGCATTCGCGCTGATGAGATCAGCTCTCTCATTAAGTCCCAGATTGAACGCTACCAATCGGAGATCGAGATTGCCGACGTCGGTTCGGTGATCTCGGTGGCGGATGGCGTCGCCCGGGTCTATGGCCTGGAGCGGGCGATGTCCGGCGAGCTGCTGCTCTTCCCGGGGGGCATTTACGGCATGACTCTCAACCTGGAAGAGGATAACATCGGCGTCGTACTGCTGGGGCCTTACGCCCGCATCAAAGAGGGGGACACCGTCCGCAGCACCGGCCGCATTGTGGAGGTGCCCGTCGGGGAGGCCCTGATCGGCCGGGTGGTCAGCGCCCTGGGCCAACCCCTGGACGGCAAGGGCCCCATCGAGACCGACAAGTACCGCCCGGTGGAGTTTCTGGCCCCCAACGTGATCCGGCGCCAGCCGGTGAAGCAGCCGCTGCAGACCGGGCTTAAGGCGGTGGATTCCATGATCCCCATCGGCCGCGGCCAGCGGGAGTTGATCATCGGCGACCGGCAGACCGGCAAGACCGCCTTGGCCTTGGATACCATCATCAACCAGAAGGGCCAGAACGTGATCTGCATCTATGTGGCTATCGGCCAGAAGGCCTCCACGGTAGCCAGCGTGATCCAGAAGTTCGAGGAGACCGGGGCGATGGACTATAGCATCGTGGTGGCGTCGACCGCCGCGGAGCCTGCATCCCTGCTCTACCTGGCGCCATACGCCGGTTGCGCCATAGGTGAGGAGTTCATGTACGACCAGCACAAGGACGTTCTGGTGGTGTATGACGACTTATCCAAGCACGCGGTTTCCTACCGCGAGCTCTCCCTGCTGCTGCGGCGCCCACCAGGCCGCGAGGCTTACCCGGGCGACGTCTTCTACCTGCACTCCCGCCTCCTGGAGCGGGCGGCCAAGCTCAGCGACGAGATGGGAGGCGGCTCCCTGACCGCCCTGCCGATCATCGAGACCCAGGCAGGCGACGTCTCGGCCTACATCCCGACCAACGTCATCTCCATCACCGACGGCCAGATCTACCTGGAGCCGGACCTCTTCTACTCCGGCATCAGACCGGCCATCAACGTGGGCATCTCGGTCTCACGGGTCGGCGGTTCCGCCCAGAACCGGGCAATGCGCCAAGTGGCCGGGCGGCTGCGTATCAGCCTCGCCCAGTACCGCGAGCTGGCTGCTTTTGCCCAGCTGGGATCGGACCTGGACAAGGCGACCATGGCCACCCTGGCCCGTGGCGAGAGAATGACCGAGTTATTGAAGCAGAGGCAGTACGTTCCGATGCCGGTGGAGGAGCAGGTGGCCATCATCTATACCGGGGTTAACGGGTTTACCGACGAACTGCCGGTGGAATCCATCCGGGAATTCGAGAAGGAGTTCCTGCATTACTTGCACACCCAGTATCCGGAGATCCTGGGGGAGATCAAGGAGAAGAAGGCTCTCTCTGACGAACTGATAGAGCGAATGAATAGGGTAATCACCAGCTTCACCAAGGAGTTTGGCGCAGCTTTTTCGATTAAGAAAGCTGTTTAACATAACACCGAAGAAGTCTCCCGCTTCTACAAGCGGGAGATGAATTCGGCAGCTTAGCTTGTATTCTAATTCAGTGGGGGTGCAGACCCCCACTGAATCCCCGAGCGAAGCGAGAGTGGGGGTGCAGACCCCCACTGAATCCCCGAGCGAAGCGAGTTGCTTACCGGAAAGTGGTGACTTTGGTCAATGCCGGAACAGGTACGGGATATCAAAAGACGCATCCGCAGCATCAAGAACACCCAGCAGATCACCAAGGCCATGGAGATGGTGGCTGCTGCCAGGTTGCGCCGCGCCCAGGAAAAGGTGGCGGCGGCCCGTCCCTATGCCCGGGAGATCCAGAGCATGATCAAGAGGCTGCTGCCGGCCATCCCCGAGATTGCCCACCCGCTGCTGGTACCGCACCAGGACCACCGCGTGGGCTACGTGGTGATGTCCTCAGACCGGGGATTGTGCGGGGCTTTTAACGGACAGGTGATCCGCCGCGCCCAGGTGCTGCTGGCCCAGGAAAAGGAATATGGCCTGATCACTATCGGCCGCAAGGGCCGTGACTTTTTCCGGCGGCGCGGCTACCGGCTGCTGGCCGAGTTTATCGCCCTGGGGGATGATCCCAGCGTCTCCCAGACAAGGGAGATTGCCCAGGCCCTGCTCGATCTCTATGAAAAGAACCTCGTAGACGAGATCAACCTGGTGTATATGGAATTTGTCTCTACCGGCCGCCAGCGCCCGAAGGTGGCCAGATTGCTGCCGGTGGAGGCGCCTGCGGTCGATGAGGCCGATCAGGAATTGATCAACGACTACCTGTTTGAACCGGAGCCGGAAAAGGTGCTGGATATGCTGCTGCCCCGGTTTATCATCGGGCAGATCTACAACGCCCTGCTGGAGTCCAAGGCCAGCGAGCAGGCGGCCCGCATGATCGCCATGGGCGCCGCCTCGGAGAATGCGATGGAGATGATCGACCAGTTGACCCTGTCGTTTAACAAGGCCCGGCAAGCGGCGATAACCAAGGAGCTTTCGGAGATCGTCGGCGGCGCCGATGCACTAAAAGGCTAGATAGTGGTTGGTGGTGGGCGGAAGCCACCCTGGGCCAGCGTTCGTAAACTGTCATAAAAATCAGGCGTGAGCCTAATTTAAGAAGTGCAAAGCTAAAAACGAGATTGTGTGGATGGCGTGCGGTCAGTAATTTGGAGATCCAACGACCAACTGCCAACGACCAAGTTAGGAGGTATTGGGAACGGTGGATGGCGAAAACTATGGCCATGTCGTTCAGGTTATCGGCCCTGTAGTAGACATCGAGTTTGCTCTTGGCACACTCCCGGATCTTTTCAACGCTATCAGAATCACCAGCGAGGACCAGGATGAAGAGATCAAGGCGACCCTGACCCAGAAGATCGACTTGACTCTGGAGGCCTTGCAGCACCTGGGCAACAATACAGTCCGGTGTGTGGCCATGTCCTCCACGGACGGCCTGCGGCGAGAGCTACGGGCCTCTGACACCGGGGCCCCGATACAGGTGCCTGTGGGCAGGAGTACTCTGGGCCGGCTGCTGAATGTGCTCGGTCAGCCGATCGACGAACTGGGACCGGTGGAGACCGACAAGTACTATCCGATCCACCGTCCGGCGCCGTCCATCTTGGAGCAGCGCACCTCCCGGGAGATACTGGAGACCGGAATCAAGGTGATCGACCTGCTGGCGCCTTTCACCAAGGGCGGCAAGATCGGGCTGTTCGGGGGCGCCGGTGTGGGTAAGACCGTCATCATCCAGGAAATGATCCGGAACATCGCCTATGAGCACGGCGGCTTCTCCGTCTTCTGCGGCGTGGGCGAGCGCACCAGGGAGGGCAACGACCTCTGGCTGGAGATGAAGGAGTCGGGAGTGATCGAAAAGACTGCCCTGGTCTTTGGGCAGATGAACGAGCCGCCCGGGGCGCGCCTCCGGGTCGGGCTGGCCGGGCTGGCCGTGGCGGAGTTCTTCCGGGATGAAGAGGGCCAGGACGTGCTGGTTTTCATCGATAATATCTTCCGGTTCACCCAGGCCGGCTCCGAGGTGTCCGCCCTGCTAGGCCGTATGCCTTCGGCGGTAGGCTACCAGCCGACCCTGGCGACTGACATGGGACTGCTGCAGGAGCGCATCACCTCCACCCGCAAGGGTTCCATCACTTCGGTGCAGGCGATCTACGTGCCTGCGGACGACCTGACCGACCCGGCGCCGGCCACCACCTTTGCCCACCTGGACGGCACAGTGGTGCTTTCCCGGGCGCTGACCGAGATCGGTATCTATCCGGCGGTGGACCCGTTGGATTCCACGTCCCGCATCCTTGACCCGCTGGTGCTGGGCAACGAGCACTACGACGTGGCCCGGGACGTGCAGCGGGTGCTCCAGCGCTACAAGGATTTGCAGGACATCATCGCCATCCTGGGCATGGACGAACTGGCGGAAGAGGACAAGTTGATTGTCGCCCGGGCGCGCAAGATCCAGCGCTTCCTGTCGCAGCCGTTCTTCGTGGCTGAGGCCTTCACCGGCAGGGCCGGGGTCTACGTCCCCATCAAGGAGACGATCAGGGGTTTCAAGGAGATCTTGGATGGCAGGCATGACGACATTCCGGAGCAGTGCTTCCTGATGGCCAGCACCATCGACGAAGTGGTGGCCAGGGGTCGCGAGCTGGAGGGCGTTGGTTAGGATGGCACACGAGGAGACAACCAGGCACAGGACTTTTGGCCTGGAAATTATCACCCCGGAGCGGATCGTGGTGGAGGATGAGGTGGAGGGCGTGGTGCTCTCCTCTCCGGAAGGCTTCTACGGTATCCTGCGCAACCACGCCCCTTTTATCGGCGGCCTGAACATCGGCGTGCTCAAGTACCGCAAGGAGGGCAAGCTGCACTGGGTGGCCACCGACAACGGCGTGTTCGAGATGAGCGGGAACAAGCTGCGGATCATGGCCGATGCTGCAGAGCGGGGAGAGGACATCAACGTGCTCCGGGCGAAAGAGGCTTACGAACGGGCCAAGCGGCGCCTTGCGCAGAAGCACGAAGGCTTGGACTACCTCCGGGCGGAGCTCGCCCTCAAGCGCTCCATGGCCCGGCTGAAGGCGGCTACCGGAGAGAAGAGCGTCTAGCTATCTTACCTACTTTGATCAAGAGAGACATGGGGTAGACAGTGGCGTCTGCCTCTTTATTTTTCGTAGCTACTCAGCCTGTCTAAGCCTTCGCAGCTTGCCCCCCCTGAACCCACGGCAGACATAAATACCGGGGTCGGATCATAGCATGGAATACGACTTATTACCAACAAGGAGCAGCAGGAATTGCCGCCATCGTTGCGAATTTGTTAAGGTAACCCCGCGCATGCCGGGTGCCCGCTTGCGGGCGCGGGCGCGGGGTGGGCCTCGCTCCAAAGCATACGCTGGGTCGCAATCAAGGTAAGAAAGCGGGGGTGTGGTGAATGCTACTGGAGCATGGGATCAACTTGGAGCAAACGCAGCGCCTGGTGTTGACGCCGGAACTGCGCCAGGCGATCGCCATCCTGCA
This sequence comes from Thermacetogeniaceae bacterium, assembly GCA_050013155.1. GTDB lineage: Bacteria > Bacillota > DSM-12270 > Thermacetogeniales > Thermacetogeniaceae > Palsa-1188. Next base: position 8,580 of record JBEKFU010000108.1, read on the forward strand.
ACTGGGAACGGTAGATCTTGCCCAGTACGTGGAGAACGAGATGCTGGAAAATCCGCTCTTGGAGCAGAATGACGAGGAATCCGGCGATTCCAGTCCCGAGGAGAGCGACTCCCGGATTGACTGGATCACCTACCTGTCTGAGAGCGAGCAGCCCGACTACCGCTATACGGAGCAGACGCCGGCGGGTCAGGGGGAGCATGAACGCAACAGTTGGGATAGATATGTGGCCCAGGTTCCCGGCCTCGGCGAGCACCTGACCCTGCAATTGCACCTCACCCTGTCCGACCCTTGCCAGATCATGATTGGGGAGTTTCTGATCGGCAATATCGATGAGCACGGCTACCTGCAGGTCGACCTGGAGGAGACCTGCCAGGCCTGCAGGTGTTCCCTGGAGGAGGCCGGGGCGGTGCTCCGGGTGATCCAGTCTTTTGACCCCCCCGGGGTGGGCGGGCGCAGCCTTTCCGAATGCTTGCTGATCCAACTGGAGCAGCGGGGTCTCCGGGACGCGGTGATGGAGCAATTGGTAAACCAGCACCTGGATGACCTGGCTGCCGGCAAATTATCCCGGATCGCCAAGGACCTGGGCATTACCGACCAGGAGGCCCAGTCGCGGGTGGGGGTGATCAGGAGCCTGGACCCCAAGCCGGGGCGCAACTTCTCCCGCCCTGGCGAGACCAGGTACATCGTGCCGGATGTGGTGGTGGAGCAGGTGGACGACGAGTACGTCGTCATGGTCAACGATACCATGGTGCCCCGGCTGATGATCAACAATACCTACCGCGATCTGATCAAGCGGCGCGACGCCTGCGACCCGGACACTATCCAGTTCATTGAGACCAAACTGAAGGCTGCCCTGTGGCTGATCCGGGGTATCGAACAGCGGCGGGCCACCCTGCAACGGGTGATGCGATTGATCCTCCAGTTCCAGCAGGACTTTTTTGACAAAGGGGTGGCCTATTTGAAGGGGCTGACCCTCAGGCGGGTGGCGGAGGCGGCCGGACTCCACGAGTCCACGGTCAGCCGGGCCACCGCCAACAAGTACGTCCAGACGCCCCGCGGCCTGTTCGACATGAAGTTTTTCTTCCGCCGGGGCGTGGAGAACGAATTTACCGGTGAGATCGTCGCCTCCGAGGTGGTCAAGTGTATCCTGAAAGAGCTGGTGGCAGTTGAAGAACCCGGCCATCCCTACAGCGACCAGGACCTCTGCGGCCTGATCAAGGCCCGCGGCCTCCACATCGCCCGGCGCACCGTGGCCAAGTACCGGCAGGACCTGAATATCCTGCCCGCCCGCCAGCGGCGGCGCTCCAATTGAACAGGATAGAGACAGAACTTTGGTTTCTGATCTGATTTGACATGACAGAGCTCTGGCTTTATAATTTAACATAACACCGAAGAAGTCTCCCGCTTCTACAAGCGGGAGATGAATTCGGCAGCTTAGCTTGTATTCTAATTCAGTGGGGGTGCAGACCCCCACTGAATCCCCGAGCGAAGCGATCTTTTCCAACAGCTTGATGAGAAGAACCACGAAGATTTCCAGTAATTACTACTGTATATTTAGGACTCTTTGCAGAAACAGGAGCAGGAATCTGATCTGAGACCAAGAATTATGTAGAATAGAATAGGACTTTTGGCAAACAACCATGTCCAAGTGAATTATCAAAATAATTTTCCACGATGACTACCCGCTCTAATGCCCCCGCTTCTAATGCGGTGGGCGCCCGTATCCGGGCTAACGCCCGGCCTGAACGCCGGCTCAAGGCTCCGCCTTGGCTGAAAGCCCGCCGGCACACCGGGAAAACGGGCACACAGGTAAGAGCGGCTACGTC
>JBEKFU010000109.1:0-4960 GCA_050013155.1 Thermacetogeniaceae bacterium
CCCAACTCCCCCTTTTATGCACCCCCTGCATAAAACAAAAACCCGCAATTGCTTGCGGGGTCTAACTTTCTATGGCGCGCCCGATAGGACTCGAACCTACGACACGCGGTTTAGGAAACCGCTGCTCTATCCTGCTGAGCTACGGGCGCAGTAGTTTTATTAAATAAAAAATGGCGGAGAGAGTGGGATTCGAACCCACGAAGCAGGTTTTACAGCCCACTTAATCGCTTAGCAGGCGATCGCCTTCAGCCATCTCGGCCATCTCTCCGTATTCAAGACCTTTATAAATTATGGTGCGCCCGGAGAGATTTGAACCCCCAACCTACAGATCCGTAGTCTGTTGCTCTATCCAATTGAGCTACGGGCGCACAATTTTCTTATTCTCATGGCGGAGGGGGTAGGATTCGAACCCACGGAGCCGTTAAGCTCAACGGTTTTCAAGACCGCCTCCTTAAACCGCTCGGACACCCCTCCAAAGGGTTCAACTGGGTCTCGGCTTCGGTGGGGGATTGATACCTCACTGAGGCTTAGAGCCAGTTAATGCAGTGACTAGCCGCTCTTATTCCGCCGCTTCAAAGAAGCGGGGGTATTAGAGCGGCTTGTCATCTGTCAAAACCAGCACGAACTCTCGCGCTGCGACGCCAGTATAGCACAGCCTCAGCCCGCCTGTCAATGTGAGATGCGGGAAGTGGGTTTTTTTAGAAGTCATTGGCAGGCTCTGGGCTTCCGGGTACCGGCAACCTCGAGCCTGCGTTCAGGCCGGATGCGGAGGAGGAGGAAAAGCACGCCTGCACGTCAACTCCGCAAGTGCCCAACAAGAAATCTCACTTCTAACCTCAAGCTTCTCACATCACAGTTCGATCCGGTCAAAGCCGCAGTATGGGCGCAGCACCTCCGGAACGATCACCGAGCCGTCCTCCTGCTGGTAGTTTTCCAGGATTGCCACCAGGGTGCGGCCAACCGCCAATCCGGAGCCGTTCAGGGTGTGCACGAACCGCGGCCGGGCGCCCGCCTCCGGGCGGTAGCGAATGTTTGCCCGCCGGGCCTGGAAGTCCTCGAAGTTGCTGCAGGAAGAGATCTCCCGGTAGGCGCCGGCCCCGGGCAGCCAGACCTCCAGGTCGTAGGTCTTGGCAGCGGAGAAGCCCAGGTCGCCGGTGGATAGGGCGACTACCCGGTAGGCCAGCCCCAGCCGGCGCAGCACCTCTTCCGCATCGTCGGTGAGCCGCTCCAGTTCCGTATAGGAACTCTCCGGGGCAGTGAACTTGACCAGTTCCACCTTGTTGAACTGATGCTGCCGGATCAGCCCCCGGGTGTCCCGACCGGCTGCCCCGGCCTCTGCCCGGAAGCAGGCGGTATAGGCGGTGTGCAGGATCGGCAGGGCCTCGCCGGGCAGGATCTCCTCCCGGTAGAGGTTGGTCACCGGCACCTCGGCGGTGGGGATCAGGAACAGGTCCTCACGGTCGCAACGGAACAGGTCCTCCTCGTACTTGGGGAGTTGTCCGGTGCCGGTCATAGTCGCCCGGTTCACCAGGAACGGGGGGAAGATCTCCGTGTAGTCCTGCTCCCTGGTGTGCAGGTCCAGCATGAAGTTGGTGATCGCCCGCTCCAACTGCGCCCCCTTGCCCTTGAGCACCGTAAACCGCGCCCCGGCGATCTTGACGCCCCGGGCGAAGTCCAGGATATCCAGGTCCTCCCCGATCTCCCAGTGGTTGCGCGGCTGGAAGTCAAACCCCGGCGGCTCGCCCTCCACCCGCACCACCACGTTGGCGCCCTCGTCGGGGCCGACTGGCACGGAGGCGTGGGGGATGTTGGGGATCATCAGCAACGCCTGGCTGATCTTCTGCTCCAGGTCCTGAACCTCCTGATCGATCTCCTTGATCCGGGCCGAGGCGTCCCTGACCTCCTGCATCTGGGCGGCGGCGTCCTGCTTGCGGGCCTTCATACGACCAATCTCTTCGGAAAGGGTATTGCGCAGGTTCTTCAGCTTCTCACTCTCGCCCAACCGGCTGCGATAGGCCTCGTCCCAGGCCAGCACCTCGTCCAGGTTGAAGGTGTTGTTCCGCTTGGACAGCGCCTCTTTGACCGCTTCAGGATGGGTGCGGATGAATTTCAAGTCCAGCACTTCGTTCACCCTTTCTCTAAATAAGTTAAAGCGAGACCACCCTCACGCTGAGGATCCCGTCGATCTTGCGCAGTTGTTCCAGGGTAGCCTCGTCCACCGGGGAGTCCACGCTCATGGTCATCAGCGCCACCTCGCCCCGGTTGCAGCGGCCAACCTGCATCATGGCGATGTTGATGTTGGCCCTGCCCAGGGTTGAAGCAAAGGGCCCGATCACCCCCGGGCGGTCGATGTGGTCGACGAACAGCATGTGGGGCGTGGGGATGATGTCCATCCGGTAGTTGTTGATCCGCACGAAGCGCGGCCCGTTGTCCCAGGCGATAGTTCCGGCGTACTCCGCCTTGTTCCCGTTCCTGGTGATGCAGACCGAGATCATGCTGGTGAAACCGGCGCTGCTGGCCTCATCACGGCGCTCGTACACCTTGATGCCCCGGTTTTCGGCCAGCCAGGCGGCGTTGATCAGGTTGACGCTGCTTCCCAGCGCCGGTGTCAGCAGCCCCTTCAGGAAGAACAGGGTGATCAAACCGGTCTCCTTCCTGGCGATCTCTCCATAGTAATTGAGCTCGACCCTCTCCGTGGGCGCCTTTTCCAGTTGGTAGTAGAGCTTGCCCAGATACTCCGCCAGGGCGCTGTAGGGGCGCAAGGCGGCGATCTCTTCCCCCAGCAGGCTGGGGAGGTTTACGGTGTTGGACACGATCTCCCCCCGCAGGGCGGTCAGCACGTAGGTGGCCACATCGGTGCCCACCCGGTACTGGGCCTCATGGGTGGTCGCCCCGATGTGGGGAGTGACCACCACGTTGTCGAACTCCAACAGCGGGTTGCCGGCGCAGGGCTCCTTGCCGAACACGTCCAGGGAGGCGCTGGCCACAATCCCCTGGCGCAGGGCCTCGGCCAGGGCCTTCTCGTCGATGATGCCGCCCCGGGCGCAGTTGACCACCCGCACACCTTTCTTGGCGATCTGAAACTGCTCGGCGGTGATGCGGAACTGCTCCTCCCCGATCATGCCGATCGTCTCCTCGGTCTTGGGAGTGTGCACAGTGATGAAATCAGCCTGGCGCACCAGGTCGTTGAGTGTCTCCATGCGCTCTGCCCCGAACCGCTTGAAGCGCTCCGGTGTGATGTAGGGGTCGTAGGCGATCACCCGCATCCCGAAGGCCTTGAGCCGGGTGGCGACCAGCGCCCCGATCCGTCCCAGGCCGACGATGCCCACGGTCTTGCTGAACAGTTCGTTGCCCATGAAGCGGTTCCGGCCCCAACCGCCCTGTTTCAGGGTGGCGTTGGCCTGAGGGATGTTGCGTGCGGCGGCCAGCATCAGGGCGATAGTCTGCTCGCAGGCGGAGATACTGTTGCTGTCCGGGGTGTTGACCACCACCACGCCGTAGCGGGTGGCCGCGTCAACGTCGATGTTGTCCACGCCGTTCCCGGCGCGCCCGACCACTTTCAACCGCTTGCCCCGGCTCAGGACCTCCTCGGTGACCTGGGGCTCGCTCCTGACGATCAGGGCGTCGTAGTTTTCGATGACCTGCAACAGATCCTCCTGGCTGATGCCGTAGTTGACATCCACATCCGCCTCTTTGCGCAGCATCTCCAGGGCCTCGTCCACGATCCTGTCCCCGACCAGGATCTTCGGCCGGGCGGTATTGCTGGGTATACAAGTTTTCTCCGTCTCCATTTGGATGCCTCCTAAGCGTTTTCTGCCAGGACAACTGCCTGGGCGGCCCTGACGCCGCTTCCCAGTTCAACCTTGTGGCCGCAAATGGTGAGGGTCATCTCCAGGGCGGCCATCACGGCGATGATATCCAGTCCTTGAACATAGCCCAGGTGCCCGATCCGGAAGATCCTGTTGTCCAGCTTGCCCTGGCCGCCGGCCACCACCACGTTGAACCGGTCAAGCAGCATCTTCCGGAGAGTGTTGGCCTCCAGGCCGGGCGGCGGGAGCACCGCGGTCACCGCCGCTGAAGCCACCGCATCGGCTGCCAGCAACTCCAGGCCCAGGGCCCTGACACCCTGCCGGGTCATCTCCCGCAGTCTCCGGTGGCGGGCAAAGAGGCCGGACAGCCCCTCGGCCCTGATCATCCGCAGGGACTCGACCAGGGCGGCTACCTGGGGGATGGCAGGCGTGAAGGGAGTCTGGCCCTTGGCCGCCATCTCCCGGGCCTTGCCCAGGTCCCAGTAGAAGCGGGCGTTGGTGCACCTGGACGCCACGTCCCAGGCCCTCGGGCTGACACAGGCGAAAGAGAGACCGGGTGGAATCATGAAGCTCTTCTGGGAGCCGGCCACCACCACGTCCAGGTTCCAGTTGTCGGTTTCCAGGGGCATCGCCCCCATGCTGCTGACCGCATCCACGATGAATAGGGCGGGATGGTCACCCACAGCCGCCCGCAGCGCCGGAATATCGTTGGTGACACCGGTGGAGGTCTCGTTATGGGTGACGAACACCGCCCTGATCTCCTTGTTGACATCCGACCTGATGCGGTCCGACAGGGCCGCCGGATCGGCCGCGGTTCCCCAGGTAAACTCCAGTTTATCCACCTGCGCCCCGAAGCGCTGGGCGATCTGGGCAAAGCGGTCGCCGAAAGAGCCGATGGACACCACCAGCACCCGGTCACCCGGGGACACGAAATTGCTCACCGCCGCTTCCATGGCGCCGGTACCGGCCCCGGTCAGGATGAGCACCTCCTGCCCGGTGCAGAAGACCTCCTTCAGGCCCTCGGCGGCCTCATCCAGCAGGCCCTTGAACTCGGGGCCCCGGTGGTTGATCATCGGCCTGGCCAAGGCCTGCAGCACTTCTTGCGGGACCGGTGTTGGCCCCGGCAGCATCAGAAGCTGTTTTTCCTTCAT
>JBEKFU010000110.1:0-5432 GCA_050013155.1 Thermacetogeniaceae bacterium
AACTGTTCCCCGATGGCTAACCGCCACTAGACTCCCACTGAAGTGGGAGCCAAGTGGCGCTAAGCCCCTGGATCAGTGCAACTAAGGCTTCCGCCTTCGCCGACGGCTCGGCGCAAGCCAAGTTTTACTGATAAACTTCAGTGGGGGAAGCAATCCCCCACTGAAGCCAAGACCCAGTTGAATACGGACGGCCTTTAAGCAACAAGCAGTTGTCTCGATAATTTGTTGTTGACTACCGGGTAGTTTTTTGTACAAACTATATATGGAAATCTGACGTGAACCGGCAGAAATCAAAGAGAGGAGCGAAAAGACATGGACTGGGAGCAGAAGGGAAGGGCCAACACCACCGCCACCGTCGACCTGGCCCTGAAGCGGGCAAAAGAGCTGGGCATCAAGCAGGTCGTGGTGGCATCCAACAGCGGCTACACTGCAGAGCAGTTCCTGGACAAGGGTGTGGAGGTGATCTGCGTCACCCACCACATCGGCTTCATGAGCCCCGGCGAGGACGAGATGCCGCCCCAGGTGCGGCAGAAACTGGCGGAGAAGGGAGTCAAGCTGCTGACCACCACCCACCTCCTGGCCGGGGTCGACCGGGCAGTGCGCAACAAGTTCGGCGGCCTCTACCCGGCGGAGATCATCGCCCAATCGCTCAGGATGCTAGGCCAGGGGGTCAAAGTATGCGTGGAGATCGCCTGCATGGCCCTGGACGCCGGGCTGATTCCCTATGGGCAGGAAGTCGTCGCCGTGGCCGGATCAGCCACCGGGGCCGATACGGCGGTGGTGATCGTGCCCGCCCATTCCAATCAGTTCTTTGACACCAAGGTCAAGGAGATCATCTGCAAACCACGGGAGATCTGATCGAGGTTCGAGGTTCGAACTTCCTCCTCCGCATCCGGGCTTGCAGCCCGGCCTGAACGCCGGCTCGAGGCTTCACCTCGGCTGAAAGCCCGCCGGCACACCGGGAATGCGGAGCACAGGGAACATCGAGAGGGGCGTCACCGGCATCAGGCTAGGCTTGGCTTCCGGCGCCTGGTTCCCTTTTTGCTTCTGGATGCCGCTATGCTGCTCCACATAATAGTTCCCCTTGAGCAGCAGGTCGGAGACCGGAACGATCTGGTAGCCCTGCTGCTGCAGGGTATCCAGGATCACCGGCAGGGCCTCCGGGGTGTACTGGGCATTGTTGTGGAAGAGGACGATCGCCCCCGGTTGAATGTTCTTCAGCACCCGGTCGGTGATCGCCTCCTTGCCGATATCCTGCCAGTCCAGGGAGTCCACGCTCCACTGGATCACCTCGTAGCCCATGCCGCGGGCGGTCTGCAGTATCAAGTTGTTGTACTCCCCGAAAGGCGGCCGGAACAGCCGGGTATGCTTGTTGGTGAGCTTGAAGATCAGGGCGTCGTTCTCCGCCAGTTCCTGTTTGATCTCCGACTCCGGCAATGAGGCGAAATGCGGGTGGGTCAGGCTGTGGTTGCCGATCTCGTGCCCGGCGGCGGCGATCGCCTGCACCATCTGTGGGTACTTCTTGACCCAAATCCCGGTCAGGAAGAAGGTGGTCTTGACGTTGTGCTGTTTTAAAATTTCTAAAAGCTTCGGTGTGGCGTCGGCTCCCCAGGCGGCGTCAAAGGAGATGGCCACCTTCTTCTCCCTGGTGTCCACCGAGTAGATCGGCACATCGCGCTGTGGGCGGGCGGATACCCTGCTCACCCGGCCCGCCAGGCCAGTAGCCAGCAGCAACCCGATGCCGAAAATCACCACGAACAGCCCCCACCTGAATATGTCACGCCGCCTCATCACTATCCAACGCACCGTCAAGACCCCCTTGTCCATTACAAATATTTTATTCCGGGTCACAATGCTTAATACGCGAGAATATATATGCAGGATAAAGCATCTGGGGTATAATTGATGTATAGTTCTCAAGGCACGCCTGCGCTGAGGAGATGGAACCATGCTCAAGGGCTGCTACTGCCAGTCGATGGATAGCGAGACCTGGCAAGATAAGGAATGCTTCTGGGAACAGTCACGCTACTTTTACCGCGTCACCACCCGCATGGCCCTTCATAGCCCCATCACCTACAGCGAAGATATCTCCAGGGCGATGATGGAAGCCACAGCCCAGGGCTACATCATCAAGCAGGACCCGCTCATTTTGCTGAAGAGCGGCCTGTTCCGGGGTGAGATCTTCCTGGAGATCAACCCGCCGGGGGACCCGGCAGCCTGCCGGGAGGATGGCGACAACTCTGCCTGCCGCAAGCTGCAGGGCGCCTTTTACACGGTAATCACCAAGGCGCCGCCCTTCCAGATGGGAACCGTGGTCGACAAGCTGCTTCGGGATCTCAAGAAGAAAGGGCGCAAGGTACGGGATCTCTACCTGTGCCTGGCCAACTGCCCCTCGTGCAGTAAGGAAAGGGGCAACCAGACAGTGATCTTCGCTCACCTGGAGCCCCACCTCGAGGTTCGAGGCTAGAACCTCGCCCCCCTGCCTCCCAGCCCACCTGTATATTTACGCCTACCAATTCAGATGTCGCCAATATTTTCGTTAATTTACAATAAAATTGGTTAAACTTGTGTTAAGGCCGTGAAAAAGGTATTGACAATCAGTGCCTCCATTTGTATATTTATCATTAGGTTGTTAGCACTCGTTAAGGTTGAGTGCTAATCAGTTTCAATTTCTTACCATTTTGAGGAGGGTTGTTGTAAATGCTCAAACCACTAGGTGACCACGTGCTGGTAAAGCCTCTGTCCAAGGAGGAAAAGACCCAGGGAGGAATCATCCTTCCCGACACCGCCAAGGAAAAACCCCAGGCCGGGGAAGTGATCGCTGTCGGGCCGGGACGGCTCCTCGAAAATGGAACCAGAGTCCAGCCGGAAGTCAAGACCGGCGACAAGGTGATCTACGCCAAGTACGGTGGCTCGGAGATCAAACTCGACGCCGTCGAGTACCTGATCCTGCGGGAAACTGACATCCTCGCCATCAAAGAGTAACTGGGCGTCTGTCCTCGAACCTGAGTAAACGCAAACCTAAAGGAGGCAAAGAAATTAATGGCTGCCAAGCAAATCATTTTCAACGTCGACGCCAGGCGCAAGCTGGAAAGAGGCGTCAACATAGTCGCCGAGGCGGTTAAAACCACCCTCGGGCCTAAAGGCCGGAATGTCGTGCTGGAGAGGAAATTCGGCTCCCCGATCATCACCAAGGACGGCGTCACCGTGGCCAAGGAGATCGAGCTGGAAGACGCCTACGAGAACATGGGCGCCCAGCTCTGCAAGGAGGTCGCCTCCAAGACCAATGATGTCGCTGGGGACGGCACCACCACCGCCACCGTGCTCGCCCAGGCGATCGTCAGCGAGGGCCTGAAGAACGTCACCGCCGGCGCCAACCCGATCTTCCTGAAGCGCGGCATCGACAAGGCGGTGGAGAAGGCCGTCGAGGAGATGAAGAAGCACAGCATCACCGTGGAGACCAAGGAATCCATCTCCCACGTGGCCGCCATCGCCGGCAACGACAAGGAGATCGGCGAACTGATCGCCGAGGCCATGGACAAGGTTGGCAAGGACGGCGTGATCACCGTGGAGGAGTCCAAGGGGATCGAGACCACGGTGGAAGTGGTCGAAGGCATGGAGTTCGACCGCGGCTACGTCTCCCCCTACTTCGTCACCAACAACGAGACCATGGAAGTGGAACTGGAGGAGACGTACATCCTGATCTATGAGAAGAAGATCGGCGCCATCAACGACTTCCTGCCCCTATTGGAGAAGGTCGTACGCTCCGGCAAGCCGCTTCTGATTATCGCCGAGGACGTCGAGGGCGAGGCCCTGGCCACCCTGGTGGTCAACAAGCTGCGGGGCATCCTCCGCGGCGCCGCCGTCAAGGCCCCGGCCTTCGGCGACCGCCGCAAGGCCATGCTGGAGGATATCGCCATCCTTACCGGCGGCACCTTCATCTCCGAAGACATGGGATACAAACTGGAGAGTGTCGACCTGAACATGCTCGGCCAGGCCAAGAAGGTCAAGATCAGCAAGGAGAAGACCACCATCGTCGAGGGCTTCGGCAAGTCCGGGGATGTCAAGGCCCGGGTCAACCAGATCAAGGTCCAGATCGAGGACACCACGTCCGACTATGACCGGGAGAAGCTCCAGGAGCGCCTGGCGAAACTTGCCGGCGGCGTGGCCGTGGTCAAGGTGGGCGCTGCCACCGAGACCGAGCTGAAAGAGAAGAAGCACCGGATCGAGGACGCTCTGTCCGCTACCAGGGCTGCGGTCGAGGAGGGAATCATCCCCGGCGGCGGCGTCACCCTGGTGAACATCATCCCGGCCCTGAACGAGATCCAGGCCGAGGGTGACGAACTGGTCGGCGTCCGTATCGTGCGCCGCGCCCTGGAGGAGCCGCTGCGACAGATTGCCGAGAATGCCGGGTGGGAAGGCTCCGTGGTGATCGAGAAGATCAAGAACGAGAAGCCTGGCATCGGCTTCGACGCTCTGGAGGAGAAGTACGTGGACATGATCCAGGCCGGTATCGTCGACCCGCTGAAGGTGACCAGGAGCGCCCTCCAGAACGCCGCCAGCATCGCCTCGATGCTGCTGACCACCGAGGCCCTGGTCTCGGAGATCCCGCAGAAGAGAGATGCGATGCCCTCGATGCCACCGGGCGGCATGGGCGGCATGGATTACTAAACCGGGATCTGAACGATCAAAAAACCTTCTGCATCGGCAGAAGGTTTTTTTTATCACGGACTAACCCGCTCTAATACCCCCGCTTCTTTGAAGCGGCGGGCGCCCGTATCCGGGCTAACGCCCGGCCTGAGAGAAAACGGGCACACAGGTAAGAGCGGATAAGTCTCCGATAACGAGTAAGTCTCCGATAACGAGTTCTTAGCTTCAGTGGGGGAAAGCAAACCCCCACTGAAGCTAAGAACTCAGTTGATCTATCTGGAATGTCAACCATATATTATTTTAATGGTTGACATTCCCCTTCCTGTGACGGTAAAATAAAGAAAAAGTTTGGGAGTGATCAATCGATGTCAAACTTGCTTGAGGCGATCGACGGCGTGAGCGGCGGCATTGGCGCCTGGCGCAGGAGCACGTCCATCCCGGCGCGGCTCGGGTTGATGCTGCTGGGCACGGCACTGATGGGCCTGGCGGCGCAGATCAGGATTCCGCTGCCCTGGACGCCGATTCCGATTACAGGCGCGACCTTTGGTGTGCTGGCGCTTGGCGCCACGTTGGGAGCCGGGATAGGCGTGGGCAGCATCCTGCTGTATATATTGCTTGGAGCGGCAGGAATGCCCTGGTTCGCAATGTCGGGCTCCGGCTGGGCCTACCTGGCAGGGCCGACCGCCGGCTACCTGGCCGGCTTCGTGGTGGCGGCATACGCTGCCGGTTACTGCTATGACCGGTTTAGATGGGCGCGCCGTCTGCCGGGCCTGATGGCGGTC
>JBEKFU010000111.1:0-4807 GCA_050013155.1 Thermacetogeniaceae bacterium
GTTCGACTTGCATGTGTTAAGCACGCCGCCAGCGTTCGTCCTGAGCCAGGATCAAACTCTCCAAATAAGCTTTTTAGAACTTAACGCTCTGCACGGCTATTCAGTTTTCAAGGACCTGCGTTTTCGAGCCGGCTCTCGACCGGCTCCACAACATAATCTTAACACAGTCTTTACATGTTGTCAATTCGGCATTCTTGTTTTCTTGATTGTCGCTACTACTTTCTTTCCGCTTCCCCACCGGCTCGTCTTGGAACGTGGTCCTCCGCATCCAGGCCTTCGGCCTGGTCTGAAAGAATGCGGAGTACATGTCGGGTCGCAGCAAGATGTAATTTTAGTGTAAAGACCTGAGATTGTCAACCCGTTTTTGTACTTTATTTTCACTTTCATATCTCGTTTCGGGTCAGCAAGACGATATATTAGAGGAAACCGTGAAGAATGTCAACACCTATCGGCGTAATTTTTTAAAGCTTTTTAACCCCAGATGGCTGGTTGAAGCCTGGCGCAATCGCCCAGCCACAGCCGGTTTTTTATGTTGGACATCCCAAAACTAGTCCTCGCGGGGGCGCATGGTGGGGAAGAGGATGACATCCCGGATCGAGGGGGAGTTGGTAAGGAGCATTACCAGGCGGTCGACTCCGATACCCTCGCCTCCGGCCGGAGGCATGCCGTACTCCAGGGCATCCAGGAAATCCTCGTCCATCACGTGAGCCTCTTCATACCCATGTTCCCGCTCCCTCGCCTGCTGTTCGAAGCGCAGGCGCTGGTCGATCGGGTCGTTCAGCTCGGTAAAGGCGTTGGCGATCTCCCAGGTATTGATAAACAGTTCGAAGCGTTCGGCCAGCAGGGGGTACTCCTTGTTCCGCCTGGCCAGGGGAGAGATGTCCACCGGATGCCCGGTGATAAAAGTGGGCTGAACCAGTTTGTCCTCTACAAAGGATTCGAACACCTCATTGAGGAGCCTGCCCCAGGAGGCGCCGGTCTCCACTTCCAGTCCCAGCGACCGGGCCTGGCTGAAAGCTGTGGCAGCGTCGAAATGGCTGAAATCCTGACCGGTATGCTTCCGTACCGCTTCCAGCATGGTCATCCGTTTATAGGGCGGGGAGAAATCGATGACCTGCTCCCCATACCGTACCTGTAAGGTTCCCAGCACCGATTGCGCAACATCGCCAAACATCTGCTCGGTAATCTCGATCATATCCCCCAGGTCTGAATACGCCTGGTAAAACTCCAGCATGGTGAACTCAGGGTTGTGCTTGGTGGAGATCCCCTCGTTGCGGAACACCCGGTTGATCTCGTAGACTTTCTCGAAACCGCCTACGAGCAGCCGCTTCAGGTGCAACTCCAGGGCGATGCGCAGGTAGAGGAGCATGCCCAGGGCATTGTGATGGGTGACGAAGGGACGGGCTGTAGCTCCACCGGCAACCGTCTGCATGATCGGCGTCTCCACTTCCAGATAGCCCAGGCTGTCCATAAACCGGCGGATCTCCTTGATGATCCGCACCCGGACCAGGAACACCTCCCTGACCTCCGGGTTGACGATCAGGTCGAGGTAGCGCTGCCGGTAGCGCAGGTCCACATCCTTCAAGCCGTGCCATTTCTCCGGGAGGGGGCGCAGCGACTTGCTGAGCAGGGTGAGGGAGGCGACGGCCACCGTGATCTCCTGGCGCTCGGTGCGGAACACCCGTCCCCTGATTCCGATGATGTCGCCGATGTCCAGCTTCTTGAACAGGCTGTAGGCATCTTCTCCCAGGTCATCCAGCTTGGAGTAGATCTGGATCTTGCCGGTGAAGTCCCTCAGATCAGCAAAAGAGGCCTTGCCGTGGCCTCGCTTGCCCATCAGGCGCCCGGCAATGGCGACCTCCTTGCCTTTCAGTTCGTCAAAATGGCTGATGATCTCCGCTGCCCGGTGGGTGACCGGGAACCTGCCTCCATAGGGCTCGATGCCGCTGGCCCGGAACTCGTCCAGCTTTTCCCGCCGCACGCTAAAGATATCTGCATCCTGTCTGGACTGCACAGGCATCAAAAATCCCCTTTCCTTGATTGTTCCCCGGCACTTTCAGTGCCGGGGAACGAGGCCCACCCCGCGCCCGCGCACAAAGGGCACCCGGCATGCGCGGGGCTGTTACTTACGCACGTTAAGTATGCCGTATTTTAAAACGCCCGCGGGGACCTTGACCTCCACCACGGAGCCGGCCTTCTGGCCGAGGATCGCCCGGCCCACCGGAGATTCGTTGGAGATCTTGTTGGCTGTCGGATCGGCCTCCGCCGATCCGACGATGGTGTACTCGATCTCGTCGCCATACTCCAGGTCTTTTAAAAGGACCGTCGCTCCTACCCCGACCGTGTCTTCGGGAGCCTGGCTGTTGTCAATGATGCGGGCATGCCGGAGCATCTTCTCCAGGGTGATAATGCGGCCTTCGATGAATGCTTGCTCGTTTTTAGCTTCTTCGTATTCGGAGTTCTCTGTTATATCCCCAAACTCGATCGCCGTCCTGATACGCTCGGCAATCTCCCGGCGCTTGACAGATTTCAGATAGTGCAGTTCTTCTTCCAGTTTTTTGATTCCGTTCCCCGTCAACAGAACCTCTTTTTCTGGCAATACGCTCTCTCCCTCTAAATTAATCTTTTTCATAGTGGCTTCCAAAATCTTATGCTAATAATCTTATGATGTGCACTATTTTTTTATACGATGGCTACCCGCTCTAATACCCCCGCTTTTTCAAAGCGGCGGGATAAGAGCGGCTACGCCCCTAGTTAACTGGCTCTAACCTTCAGTGGGGAATACAATCCCCCCTGAAGCTAAGACCCAGTTGAATCGGTCCGTCGATGCGCCGACAACTGCCACACTGCTGCCCAACCTATGACAGACGCTAGCTTTGATTCGGTCTCAAATACTGCTGCGACTGGAATCGACCCGGATCGACAGTGCCCTTAATTATAAAAAGAGACAATGACCGTTGGAGATGTCCTGCCTACCCACATTTTCAGAAGATATGGTAAACGAAAGAGGATTAAGAAATCCAGCCTTGTGCTGGACCTACACTGTTTAACTTTATTCGCTATTATATGAATGCCTTCTCGGCTTGTCAAGGAGTTCATTTAAAAAAAATCGCGCAGACAGCGTTACCTGGAATGCCATCTGCGCCTGATCCCCAATCAATACATTTTTTAAGTTCCCGCCCACCCTCTCTGGCTCCGTGAAAGAGGCGCAGGCTTCATCCCCTGTCTGCCCTCAGCTCCAGCTTTCCGCCCAGTTCAGGCTTAATGCTGGAGGCGCGAGCATACGGCCGTCATTTGTCAATAAACCAAACAGGAGCGTTACTGCCCGAGCGCCAAATGGTTGAAGAGATCTCGAGCGCAGTCCTTACAGACTTTTTTGCCCCTGAAATCCTGTACATTTTCCGCATTGCCGCAGAAGATGCATTCCGGTTCATACTTTTTGAGAATGATACTGTCCTCGTGCACCAGGATCTCCATCGGAGCGTTGCTCCCGATGCTCATGGTCCGGCGCAGGTCTTTGGGCAGCACGATCCTTCCCAACATGTCCAGCCTTCTCACAACCCCAATCGACTTCACAATCTCTCCTCCTCATTAAAATTTCGACATAATTCGTCGTTATTGTATCATTCTTTGCATAGATTTGCTAGAAGAGGAAAGAAAAATTTTTAGTATTTATTTTTCCCAAGCCGACTGAACTACCCCATCTTCCGATTGCTCACGCCTCCCCATCTGAAGCAAGTTTCGCTTTATCTGCAGCCAAGCGTACTTTTTCAAGGTCTGAGGAGCTCAGAGCATGTTCAAAGCTGCGCCAGCCAGCCAGTTTGAAACCGTGCTTGCGACCCAGGGCAGCGATCTCCCGTACCTGTTCAACCGTCAGCTCGCGCCCCAGGCTGAAGCTTTCTGCACGGTTCTCCAAAGCCAGGATCATGGTCTCGGCCATGCAGGCATAGGCGGTCTTGGGCGGGAAGCCGAAGTTGTAGTGGAATTCCACATCCCCTGGCACCTCCACCACGCCCCCCTCGATCACCAGCACGTCCGGGCGCACCATGGCCACCCGGCGGGAGACATCCCGCGGCCTGGCGACATCGCAGACTACCGCACCGGCCTTGAGGAAGGATGGTTCGATCACTGTATCCACCGCCGAAGTCACGGTAACCACCACGTCGGCGCCCCTCAGGGCATCCCGGATATCCGTCGTCAGCCGGGGGACAACCCCGGTATCGTTCAGGATCTGGTGGGCGACCCGCTCCAGGCGGTGGCGCTCCTTGGCGACCAGGGTCATGCCGCCCGCATCCGGCGCCAGCATCCGGGCGCAGACGCTGCCGATGGAGCCCGTGGCCCCCACGACCGCCACCTCTGCCCGGCTCAGTTTGATCCCCATGAACTCCGCCGCCTGGCGGGCGCCCTCCAGGGCGGTGGACACAGTGTAACTGTTGCCGCTGGTAACGGCGATGTCCAGGTTGTTGGCGATGGTGATCCCGGCGTCGCCCACCACTGATGTCATCGCCCCCAGGCCGACGACATCGGCGCCCAACCGTTCGGCCAGCTTGCCGGCCTCGATGATCCGCCCGGTTACGTAATCGACGGGCAGTTCCAGCATCTGGCGTGAGGTAAGCGGGCAGGCGATGAACCAGCCCTCGGTTTCCGCATAGGGAGAGCGCACGCCGGTGATCTCCGACGCCTTAAATACCGGCAAATACCGGGTGATCCACTCCGCCATGGCTCCGGGAAGCAGCCTGAAGGGCTTGATCCGCCTGGTGATGTCCTCGAGACCGATCGGATGGATGATAAAGGCGAACTTCATTGA
>JBEKFU010000112.1:0-4722 GCA_050013155.1 Thermacetogeniaceae bacterium
CCCTGGGCCTGCGTTCGGGGGCCGTGGTTGCCATCTGCATACCCCTGGTAATTTGCGGGGTTCTGCTGGGCATGAAAACGACCGGCATCGATCTGCACAGGGTTTCGCTGGGCGCCCTGATTATCGCCCTGGGCCTGTTGGTTGACGACGCCATCATCGTCGTGGAAATGATGAAGGTGAAACTGGATCAGGGCTGGGACAGAAACAGGGCGGCCTGTCACGCCTATGCCTCGACTGCAGGCCCGAGGTTGACCGGGGCCCTGGTTACCTGTGCCGGCTTTATTCCCCTGGGCCTGTCCAAGGGCTTTGCGGGCGAGATGCTGGGCAGCATGCTGTGGGTGGTGGCCATGGCCCTGGTGCTGTCCTGGGTCGTCGCCGGTACGGTGGCGCCGCTCCTGGGATATAGCATAATCAGGATCAAGCCGCCTGCGGCGGACACGAAGGTGGATATCTACGATACCAAGTTTTACAGGTTGTTTAAACAGATTCTCGCGTGGTGCCTGAACCATCGCCGGTTAGTTCTGGTCGTGACCGTGTTGGCTTTTGCCGGTTCCGTCTTCCTTACCAGATTTGTCAAACAGGAATTCTTTCCGCCTCCCAGCCGGACAGAGCTGATTGTAGACCTGAGACTGCCGGAGGGCGCCTCTATTCAGGCCACTAACGCAGTGGCCAATGAATTTGCCAAGTGCCTGCAAGGCAATCCCGATATTGCCAATTACAGCTATTATGTGGGGGAGGGGGCGCCCCGTTTTGTCCTGATGTTTTCACCGGCGCCCTCAGACACCAATTATGCCCAGTTCGTGATCGTGGCCAGGGATATCGCTGCGCGCCAGAGACTGCAACAGAAGGTCGACGGCCTCCTGGCCGGGCAGTTTGCCTCTGTCAGTGGGCTCAACAGAGGACTCACGCTGGGGCCGATGTATGATTACCCGGTCATGCTGCGCGTTTCCGGGTACGACATTGACAAGGTGCGCCAGATCGCCGGACAGGTGCAGGCTGTCATGGCAGCCCAGACCTATCTTCGCGATGCCAACCTGAACTGGAATGAGAAGAGCCCGATCGTTAATCTGGAGATCGATCAGGACCGGGCGCGGATGCTGGGCATCAGCAGCCAGGAACTGGCCTCGGAGTTGCAGGCCCAACTGTCAGGTGCTCCTGTCACAGAATATCTGGAAAACGACCGGACGATCAACGTGGTTTTCCAGATTGCTGCTCAAGACCGGGCCGATCTATCCGGCATTAAGAACCTGACCGTCCCTGCCGGCAATGGACAGCTTGTCCCTGTGGACCAGGTGGCCACCATCAGCTACGGCGCCGAAGAGGGCCTGATCTGGAGGTATAATCTCAAGCCGACCATTACCGTACAGGCCAACACCGATCCCGGTATCACCGATATCGATGCCACCAACCGGGTTTACAGCAGTCTGACGGCAATCCG
This sequence comes from Thermacetogeniaceae bacterium, assembly GCA_050013155.1. GTDB lineage: Bacteria > Bacillota > DSM-12270 > Thermacetogeniales > Thermacetogeniaceae > Palsa-1188. Next base: position 1,439 of record JBEKFU010000112.1, read on the forward strand.
CAAGGGGCTGCCCCCGGGGTACAGCATCGATATCGGAGGGTCTACGGAGCTGTTCAATGAGGCTGTTGGCTGGCTGACGCAAATGGTTCCGCTGATGGCGGTGGTGATCGTCGTATTGTTGATGTTGCAGCTTGAGCGCATGCCCAAGATGATCCTGACCTTGCTGACCGCCCCGCTGGGGATGATCGGAGTCGTCCCGACACTCCTGCTTACCAACCAGTCTCTGTATTTCGTGGTTTATTGCGGCATGCTGGCGCTGGCCGGAATCATCATGCGCAATTCCGTCATCCTCATCAACCAGATAGACCAGCAACTCAAGGCCGGTGAATCGGCCTGGAACGCCATCATCAACGCCACGGTGCTGAGGTTCCGGCCGATCATGCTGACTGCGGCGGCGGCCATTCTGGGGATGATGCCCTTAGTCACGGACACCCTGTGGGGCCCCATGGCCATCGCTATTGCCGGAGGGCTTTTGGTGGCAACAGTTTTAACACTGCTGGTCTTGCCCGCCATGTACGCAGCCTGGTATAAGGTTGGACCGGATTCCGAGGCAATAGATAATACTATTGGCGCCTGACCTGCTAACAGCAACAGCGAGCCTCAAGTTTTTCAAGAAACGCTGAAGCAAACATCATGGTACCTGGATTTAAGGGATGAAAAGTGCGAATGTTCTCCGTCCTGGTTAAGTTGTTTTGGAAATTATATTTTGGTTTTTGGGAGAATCTTAAAATTGACGGAGAGGCCAACATCCCCCGCACAGGCTCGGTGATTGTGGTGGTTAACCACATCAGCCTGCTGGACGGCTTCATTTTGGTGGCTTTCTGGCCGCGGCGGATTACGTTCCTGTCAGCAGCCTATCTGTTCAAGATGCTGGCAGTGGGAGCGTTTTTACGCGCTATTGGCTGCCCATCTTTGGCAGTCAGATAGAACCGTCCCCTGGCGTTCAGTTCCAGTCGTCCGGCAGCATCAATATCAGCCAAAGAGGTACTTGGCATAATGGTGGGCATTCTGAACAGCGTCCTGAAAGCCTTGGATGGTGTTTGAGCAGATGCGGGCATCGATCTAGGCGTCAGGATCTTCGGCATCCTCAGCCTTGCAGTGCATCTTTCTTGCTTCTTCGACCTGGGAATCAAGCTCCTTGAGGAGCTTGCCCAGAGAAAACTTAAACCTTGCCGCTAGCTCTTTCAGGTCAGGTATAACTGCCTCTTTAAGCATACCCCGTCCTCCTAATGGTAGTCAACCAAGGCTTTGCGAAAAAAAAGGCCCGGCGTTGCCGGGTTGGCTTCCGGGCAGCATGAAAAAAGTGCTGCCGGGTCTGTTAACGGTTTTCGACCCGCTGTTTGAAGAGCAGAGTGATCGCCCAGACGCCGGCGATCCCCACCAGGGTGTAGATCACCCTGCTGACTACAGAGTCGGCCCCGCCAAACAGGGCCGCCACCAGGTCGTACCTGGCCAGGCCGACTAACAACCAGTTGAGGGCCCCGATAATGACTAGAACCAGTGCAATGCTATCTAGCGTCGCCATTGGATAGCCTCCCTTCGGCAATAGGATACCCGGATGCATCCTGGTTATGCGTGCGGTGTTATTCCGGCAAAGACCCCTGGCGGTTTAGCGCTGCCCCGGCTGGCGCCAATCCTGACCGTCAGTCGCCTGCAGCACCTTTTTTTACGGCATCCGGCCCATCTGCTAATTTAGTATTTTATAGAAGGCCAGCCCGGGCACACGCCCGCATCCGCGCCCGCCAGGGCGGGCACCCGCCCACTTCTCGCTTCCCACTTCTCAGATCAGGCGGTAGCCCACGCCCGGTTCGGTGACGATGTGCCGCGGGCGGGCGGGGTCCGGCTCGATCTTTTGCCTCAGTTGCCTGATGTAAACCCGCAGGTAGTTGGTCTCCTGCTCGTAAGAAGGCCCCCAGACCGTACGCATCAACTGCCGGTGGGTGAGCACCTTTCCGGCGTTGACTACCAGGATGCGCAGCAACTCGTATTCGGTAGGAGTCAACTTGATCTCCCTGCCATCCACCGCCACATACCGGCGGGTCAAGTCGATGGCCAGGCCGCCAAAGGTCAGCACCGGCTCATCCCCCGCCCCCGCAGCATGGCGCAGGGCGGTCCTGATGCGCGCCAGCAACTCTCCCATGCTGAAGGGCTTGGTCACATAATCGTCAGCCCCGGCATCCAGGGCGGCGATCTTGTCGCTTTCCTGCTCCCGCACCGACAGAATGATCACGGGCGTCTGTGTCCACTCCCGAAGCTGCTTGATTACTTCGATGCCGTCCAGGTCAGGCAAACTCAAGTCCAGGACGATCAGGTCGGGGTGAAAGACAGCCGCCTGATCGATCCCCTCCCGCCCGGTTTCAGCCTCTCTTATTTCGTAACCGTGGGCGGTCAGGGCGACTTGTAAGAGCCGCCGCATCTGCGGTTCGTCATCGATGATCATGATCCGGGCGCCCTTAACCTCCACTGTCATCACCTGCACTGACGGCTGGCTCCGGATCAAGGATCTTGCCGGAAGCAGCGGCACGCAGCGGTAGGATAAAGGTGACCAGGGCGCCCCCGCCAGGGTTGCCGCTGACCCAGATCCGCCCGCCGTGCGCATCCACGATCGCCTTACAGATCGTCAGGCCGAGGCCGGTGCCGCCGATCTGGCGGGAGGCCCGCAGCCGGTAGAACTTGTCGAAGACCAGTTCCCGGTCCTCCTCGGGGATGCCCGGGCCGTGGTCAGCCACGGAAATGGCCACCTCTTCCCGGTTATGCGATGCCTTGACGGAGATTTCAGAATCTGGGCTGGAGTACTTGGCCGCATTGTCCAGCAGGTTGACCAGCACCTGCTCGATCAGTACAAAATCGGCCGGCACCAGGGGCAGATCCGGCGCCGCCTCGATCTTCAGTGACCGGCTGCGCAGGGCTTCGACCCGGCTGGCGGCCACGCCGATCATGTCCTGAACATCGCACCATTCTTTGCTTAACTGGAGATAGCCACTTTCCACCCGGGTCATGTCCAACAGGTTGTTGACCAGGCGGTTCATGCGCATGGCGCCCTGCTTGATAGTCTGCAGCAGGTCGCGCCGGGAGACGGGATCATAGAGATCGTCCTCATCCAGCAGGCCGGTCACCGCTCCGATGATCGAGGTCAGGGGAGTGCGCAATTCGTGGGAGATGGAATTGAACAGGGCTGCGTGCAGGCGTTCCGACTCTGCCAGCAGGTGTGTTTCCTTGGCCTGCTCCACCAGTTGGATGCGGTTGACGGCCATTGCTCCCAGGCTGGCGAAAGCCTCCAACAA
>JBEKFU010000113.1:0-4714 GCA_050013155.1 Thermacetogeniaceae bacterium
GATGAAGTGATGAAGAAAAATAGCTTATGGTTGTGTGGTCTCGTTGTATTGCTGCTGCTCGGTCTGGCAGCGGGATGCGCCAAGAAGCAGGCCCAAGCGCCTCAGACGCCGAGCCCCCAAAATAAGACTGTGATCCTTTCCAGCACCACGGACGTCAGGGATACGGGGCTGATGGACGCCTTGATCCCCGTGTTTGAATCCCAGACCGGCTATAATGTGAAACCGATTTACAACGGCAGCGGACAGGCGATCGCCCTAGGTGAAAAGGGAGAGGCGGATGTCCTGATCACCCACGCCCCCAGCGCCGAGAAGCCGGATGTCGACAACGGCGCCTTCATCAACTATCAGTTGCTCATGCACAACTCCTATGTGATTGTCGGCCCGCCGGACGACCCGGCCAAGATCAAGGGGCTATCCAGCACAGATGCCTTCAAAAAGATCGCCAAAGCCAAAGCGGTCTTTGTCTCCAGGGCAGACAATTCCGGCACCAACATCGAAGAGAATGTCATCTGGAAACAGGCCGGCATCACCCCCAGCGGCAACTGGTACATAAAATCGGGACAAGGAATGGGCCCGACCCTGTTGATAGCCTCGGAGAAGACAGGCTACACACTGACCGACCTCAGCACCTATCTCGCACAGCAGAAAAACATCCAGCTGGATATCCTGGTGCAGGGTGATAAGTCATTGATCAATATCTACCACGTGATGCAGGTCAATCCAGCCAAATTTTCCAAGGTGAATGCCGATGGGGCCAAGGCCTTTGAAGATTTCATGGTCAGTCAGGCCGCCCAGAATGTGATCGCCGATTTTGGCAAGGATAAGTACGGCCAGCCGCTATATTACGCCGATGCCGGGAAGAGCGGATCATAGAGCCGTAAGTAGTAGCAAGTCAGCGCAATCGATCAATACTGTTAAACAGGATGTGTGCCACTATTGTCAGTCATTGGCGATGGAATGATCCAGGCAGGACGGCTGCTGATCAGCGGGGACCCGGAGGTGCTGAGGATCACCTGGCGCACGCTGCAGATCACCGGCACGGCCACCCTGATCAGCGTGGTTATAGGCGTGCCGTTAGGTGTGGCGCTGGCTTTAAGGAAATTTTTCGGGCGCTGGCTAATGGTCAGCGCCGTCAATTTTGGTATGGGACTACCCCCCGTAGTGGTGGGGCTGTTCGTATGGCTCCTGTTGTTCCGGTATGGCCCGCTGGGCTGGCTGGATTTACTCTACACGCCCGGCGCCATGATCATCGCCGAGGCGATCATCGCTTTTCCTATTGTGGCCGGGTTCACCCTGGCCGCCACCCAGGCGATCAATCCCAAAATGCGCTTTCAGATCCTCGCCCTGGGCGCCAATCGCTGGCAATTACTGTGGTTGCTGCTGCGGGAGGCCAGGCTTGGCCTCCTGGCAGCTATAATCGCCGGTTTCGGCGCCGTGATCTCCGAGGTCGGTGCTGCCATGATGGTGGGAGGCAATATCGAGGGACTGACCAGGGTGCTCACCACGACTATCAGCCAGGAGGTCTCCATGGGAGACTTCGTGCTGGCTATGGCCTTGAGCGTCATTCTGCTGCTGTTGACATTTATCGTTAGCGCAATTCTGACCTGGTACCAGCAGTACCGGAGGCAACCGCAGTGACAGACCGGGGTGGGATGGCCGTGACCGTACAGACACTCCTGGAGGCAAGAGACCTGCGCCTCGTGTTGGAGAAAAGAGAGGTCTTCAATGTTACCCGGTTCACCCTCGGCGCCGGCGAGGTGGTGGCGCTGGTAGGACCCAACGGGGCCGGCAAGACCAGCCTGCTGCTGACACTGGCCCTGCTGCAGCGCCCCAGCGAGGGCAGCGTTCATTTCAACGGTATCCTCTCCAGGCGGGAGAACACGCTGGAGCTGCGGCGCCAGATAGCCGTCGTCTTTCAGGAGCCGCTGCTGATGGACGATACAGTGCTGGGCAATGTCCTGACCGGCCTGCGCATCCGGGGCGTAACTGCGCCGACCGCCAGGGAGCGGGCCGAAGAATGGCTGGATCGCCTGGGCATCGCCCATTTAAAGAGCCGCTCCGCCCTTAAGGTGTCGGGCGGTGAGGCCCAGCGGGTCAACCTGGCCCGCGCCTTCGCCCTGGGCCCGCGCATCCTCTTCCTTGACGAGCCGTTCTCCGCCCTGGACTACCCGACCCGCCAGGCCCTGCTGGAGGAGATCGGGGAAATCCTCCACGAAACCAAAATTGCCACCCTGTTCGTCACCCACGATTACTCCGAAGTCCCCTATTTTTCTCACAGCGTCCGGGTGATGGTCGGCGGACGCATCATCAAGAGCGGCAGTGTTCCGGAGATTCTGGGCGACATCACCGTTCCCCGCCACATCCCGGCCCCCTGGGAAGAGGTATAGACCTCGCCACTAATCGGCCCAGTTCTGAAGGGACAAGCCGGAAATTCGGTCAAATTCGCCGGTATTGTTGGTTACCAGGATCAGCTTTTCAGAGAGGGCATGCGCCGCTATTAACAAGTCATAGGCGCCTATAATCTGCCCTTTCTTCTCCAGTGCGGCGCGAATCTCACCGGATATAACAGCGGCGTTACCGGAGAAAGACATAATTTCCAGGGGTGCCAAAAAGGTGGCCAAAGCAATGCTGTTCCTTTCTCTTTGCTGACTTTTGGCAACTCCATATGCAAGTTCGGCCAGCGTGACAGCAGAGACGCAAACATCTCCGATATCCAGTTTTTTCAGGGTTTCCAGAACTCTGATCGGCTTCTGCTTGATGATATAAATGCAGATGTTCGTATCAAGCATATAGATCATTTAAAGATCATCCCGCTCTTGCGGTCCTGCCTGGTTCCTGTCAGATGGGAAGTCTTCCGAAAAATATTCCAAGCCGGACTCAAAAATTTTCCAGGCACTGTCCTTCGGAATCAACATGACAATACCGTTGATCCTTTTCACAAACACCTCAGAATCCTCAAAGCGATATTTTTTTGGCAGCCGTACCGCCTGGCTGCGGCCATTCTCAAATATTTTGGCAATATCCATGGAAATCCCTCCTAACAAAAGATAGTATATATCATAGTATATACTTAGTTAGAGATAGTGTCAAACACGCCCATAGCGATTGATGCGAATCTGAAAAAGAGGCGGCCTGGAAGCCGCCTCTTTTCAAACCCTTGTTTGTTTGTGTTCTACTTACATTATTGCAACACTTTCAATACAGTCCCAGCAGAATGAGCGAGACCTCGCTTCCGGCCTCCACGGGCGGGTGTCCTGCAGGCAGGTCGATCAGCGCATTACAGTCGATCAGGGACCTCAGCATGCTGGATTTCTGGCCCGGCAGCACCAGCACGCGCCAGCCATCCTGGCCGCAGACTGCATATCCTCGCAGGAAGCGGCGCGGGCCGCCTCCCCTGGGAAAGGAGTTGGCGCAGACAGCGGTAAGCCGCCGCGGCGACGGGCTCAAGCCCTGAAATGCCCGTAGCACGGGCACCGCCAGGACCTCGTAGCCCACCGAACAGGCCGCGGGGTTTCCGGACAGGGCGATCACCGGCTTGCCACTGCACATTCCTGCACCGCTGTGGCTGCCCGGCTTGATCCGGACACCCCAGAACAGCATCCCTGTTCCCAGTTGGCGCAGGATGGGCAGGGCGCGGTCTCCGGCCTCGTGCGCCATGCCCCCGATAGTGAGCAGGAGGTCCGACTGGCTGTGCAACCTGACCAAGCGCTCCCGGTCCTCTTCCGGGTCGTCATCGCCCAGGATCTCCACGCCGGCAACCTCTCCGCCATCACGGGCAACCAGCGCCGCCAGGAGCGGCCCGTTGCAGTCCCGGGTCTGACCGGGGGCAGGAGTTTCCCGGGCCGGCGCCAATTCCCGCCCGAAGCTGACAATGGCCACCCTGGGGTGGCGGTAGACCATCACCCGGCTCTGCCCCATGGCCGCCAGCACACCGATCAGCCCCGGGGTGAGGCGTGTCCCGGGCCTGGCGATCACTTCCCCGCCTTTAAAATCCTCTCCCGTCATCTTGAGGTTGCTGCCAGGGGCAAGCTCATGGCATAAGAACACTCGCCCCCTCTGGAGCCGTACCTGCTCCTCCGCAATGACGGCTGAGGCAGAAGCCGGCACAGGTCCTCCCGTGACCACCCTTACGGTCTCACCGGGCGCCAGCGGCGCCTCCGGCTCTTCGCCCGCCTTCAATACCTGGCGCAAGATCAGCCCCTGATTAGCAGGCGTGTCCCTTCCCGGCCGCAGGTCCCCTCCATGGATGGCATAGCCGTCGACGGCAGACTGTGTACACGGCGGAAGCGACTGGGTCGCTACCAGGTCCAGGCCCAGAATCCGTCCGCAAGCCCGGTCAAGCGGAACCGGTTCGCAATTCAAGGGAATGATGAGGCCCAGGAGCGCATCCTGAGCCTCTTTCAAGTTCACTTCAACCTGCAATTCAATTCCTCCCCGGAGGAAATGATCATGCCCGTTTAGCGTTCCAAAAGAACACCGTCGGGAAGCTGCATACTGCGCATTTCAGACAAAGACTTCCATGACTCTGAACAACGATCTCGCCCCGTTGATCCGCGCACCGGCTACGACGCCAGCTTCTCGACCTTGACGGCGCAGACCTTGTACTCTCCGGTCCCGGTGGTCGGGTCGAGAACATGACTGGTCACGGCATTGGACGGACTCGCCGCATAGTGGAAGGTCATCCAGATCATGCCCTTGGGAACCCGGTCGGTGA
>JBEKFU010000114.1:0-8518 GCA_050013155.1 Thermacetogeniaceae bacterium
GATGACGCCACTTATATGGCGGACAAGATCCTGGGCCTGAGGATCTTCCCCGATGGCGCCGGAAAATTCAATCACTCGGTACTGGATGTGCAGGGGGAGGTGCTGGTGGTCTCCCAGTTCACCCTCTACGGCGACTGCCGGAAGGGGAGGCGCCCCAGCTTCACCGCCGCCGCCCTTCCGGAGCGGGCTGTAAAACTGTACGAGGCTGTAGCCGCCCGCCTGGCGGAGAGCGGCTTGAGGGTTCTGACCGGGGAGTTCCAGGCGATGATGTCGGTGGGCATCGTCAACGACGGCCCAGTCACCATTCTGATCGACAGCAAGAAAGTATTCTGAAGTGGAGGTTGTGGAGAGATGATCGTGAGAACCCTGGCAGTTGGCTCGATGCTGGCCAACTGTTATCTTGTCTGGTGTGAAGAGACGAAAGAGGCCCTGGTCATCGACCCCGGCGGGGAAGGCAGGCGCATCCTGGCGGAGATAGCCAGAGAGCAGTTGCAGGTAAGGTATATCATCAACACCCACGGGCACGTCGACCATATCGGCGCCAACGCCGAGGTCCGCAGCGCCACCGGCGCCAAGCTGATGATCCACGAGGAGGACGCCCCCCTGCTGGGCAATCCGGACCTGAACCTCTCTGTGTACGTGGGGTCTGCGCTGCAGGGATTGCAGCCGGATGTGCTGCTTCATGAAGGCGATGAGATTGCCTGCGGGAAGCAGGTTCAGCTAAAGGTGTTGCACACGCCCGGCCATACCCGGGGCGGCATCTGCCTCCAGGCGCAGGGAACGATCTTCACCGGTGACACCCTGTTTGCCGGCTCGATTGGGCGGACCGATTTTCCCGGGGGCTCCTACCGGGACCTGATCGAATCCATCAAGAACAAGATCCTGGTAATGGACGACGCCTGCCTGGTCTACCCGGGGCATGGCCCCGCCTCGACGGTCGGCTACGAGCGGGAGCACAACCCCTTTCTATAGGATGTCAGAGGCAAGAAGTCAGAGGTCGGAACAAGAAGAAACCAAATAGAAATAAAAAATAACATTCGACATCCGATTTCATAAGGCCTCCAGGATGCGAAACCGGAAACCTAAGACAGGGGTCAAGCCTGCCTTCCAGCCTTCGACTCCTGAAGAGGTATGCCCCCTGGCAGAAGTGGGAAGTAGGACTGCAAAGGAGTGAATCCAGTTGGTGAAAGCGCCCCGGGGAACCAGGGACCTGTTGCCTGGTGAGGTGGAGAAGTGGCAGTTTGTTGAATGTGTAGCCCGTGATATCTGCGAGACCTATGGTTTCAAGGAGATCCGGACCCCGATCTTCGAGCACACCGAACTCTTTTTGAGAGGCATCGGCGACGCCACCGATATCGTCCAGAAAGAGATGTACACATTCGATGACCGCGGCGGACGGAGCGTCACCTTACGCCCGGAGGGCACTGCTGCCGTGGTCAGGGCCTATATCGAGCATCACCTCGACAGCCAGCCGCAGCCGGTGAAGCTTTATTGCCTGGGGCCGATGTTCCGCTATGACCGCCCCCAGGCCGGGCGGTTTCGCCAGTTTCACCAGTTTGACTTCGAGACCCTGGGCAGCCACGACCCGGCCGTGGACGCCGAGATTATCGGTTGTACCTGGGACTTCTTAACCAGCCTGGGCCTGACTGGGCTGAACGTGGAACTGAACAGTGTCGGCTGCCCCGATTGCCGGCCGTCTTATACCGAAGCGCTGCGCCAGCATTACCATCCGCTCCAGGCTTCGCTCTGCGAAAACTGCCGGGTGCGCCTGGAGCAGAACCCTCTGCGCCTGTTGGACTGCAAGGTCCCCCAGTGCCATAAGCTGGCGGCCGGGGTGCCGGCGATCACCGATTTCCTGTGCCACGCTTGTGGCAGTCACTTTGAAAAGTTGCAGGAATACCTCAGGCTGCTCGACATTCCCTTTCACCTCAACCCGGAACTGGTTCGTGGGTTGGATTACTATACCCACACCGCCTTTGAGGTGACTCTTGAAGGCCTGGGGGCACAGAGCTCCCTGGCCGGGGGTGGGCGCTACAACAATCTGGTGGAATCCTGCGGCGGACCTGCTGTACCGGCCATCGGCGCCGCCATCGGCCTGGAGCGGGTCTTGCTGGCCTTGGAGCAGCAGGGGATCGATCTGCCGCTTCCAGAAACCGGACTGATCTTCGTGGCCGCTGCAGATGCCCTGTCTGAGCCCCTGAACCGGGAGACCTTCTGTCTACTGATGGAACTCAGGTGTTCCGGTTATGCAGCCGAAAAGGACTATGCCGGCAGGAGCCTGAAGGCACAGATGAAGCAGGCCGGCAGGCTCGGGGCGAGGTGGTGCGTCATTGTCGGACCGGATGAGCTGAAGGAGCATAAGGTGTTCTTGAGAGACATGTCGCTGGGCACGCAGATATCCGTACCACGCCAGAGCCTGCTGGACCTGCTGGCAGACATGCAAAACAGGGAGGCAGAGTAATCATGACAACTATGGCAGCAACTAGGCGTACACACGGATGCGGGGACCTGACCGCCGAACAGATCGGCCGGGACGTGGTCCTGATGGGCTGGGTGCATCGGCGGCGCGACCACGGCGGGGTGATCTTTCTGGACCTGCGCGACCGGAGTGGCCTGGTGCAGACGGTGCTGAGCCCGGACCGCCAACCGGAGGCCTTTAAGGTAAGCCAGGCGGTGCGCCCCGAGTACGTGGTGGCCATGCACGGCCAGGTCAGCCGGCGCCCTGAAGGAACCGCCAACCCGAACATGTCGACCGGGGATATCGAGGTGCTGGTGAACGAGATCGTCATTCTGAACGCCGCTAAAACGCCTCCCTTCTATCCCGGGGAAGCGACGGATGTAGACGAGGCAGTCCGCCTGCGTTACCGCTACCTGGACCTGAGGCGCCCGGAGATGTGGGAGATCTTCACCTTCCGGCACCAGGCCGCCCTTGCCATCAGGGAGTTTCTCTCCGGCCGCGGCTTTCTCGAGATAGAGACCCCGATGCTCACCCGCAGCACCCCCGAAGGGGCCAGGGATTACCTGGTTCCAAGCAGGATCTATCCGGGGTATTTCTTTGCCCTGCCCCAATCGCCCCAGCTTTTCAAGCAGATCCTGATGGTGGCCGGCTTTGAACGCTACTTCCAGTTTGCCAGGTGCTTCCGGGACGAGGACCTGAGGGCGGACCGGCAGCCGGAGTTCACCCAGCTCGATATCGAAATGTCCTTCATCAGTGAGGAAGAGATCATGGAACTGATGGAAGAGATGCTGGCAGTCCTATTCGGCCAGTTGCTGGGAAAGGATGCGCCCAGGCCCTTTCCCCGCCTGACTTACCGGGAGGCTATGGACAGCTACGGATGCGACAAGCCGGACCTGCGCCTGGGGATGAGGATAGTGGACGTCACGGATTTTGCGGGTCAGACCTCCTGCCAGGTCTTTTCCGGGGCGGTGCAGAGCGGCGGCGTGGTCAGGGGCATCCGCGTGCCCGGCGCAGGCTCATCGTCCCGCCGGGAACTGGACGAACTGGCGAAGCTGGCTTGCGGGTGGGGGGCCAAGGGCCTCGCCTGGTTTATCCTGGGCGAATCGGAGATCAGGTCGCCGCTGGCCAAGCTGTTCCAACAGCCGGAGTTGCAGGAACTGGCCGCCAGGCTGGACGGTCAGCCGGGAGACCTGCTGCTGTTCGTTGCCGACCGCCCGGATGTGGTGTCCGCCGTCCTCGGGCAACTGCGGCTGGAGATGGGAGAGCGGTTCAAGATGGCAGATCCCGACCGGTTTGCCTTTGTCTGGATCACCGATTTTCCGCTCTTTGAGTATAATGATGAGGAGAAGCGGTTGGAGGCGATGCACCATCCTTTCACGGCGCCCAGGCCGGAGGACCTGCACCTGCTGGAGACAGCCCCGGAGCAGGTAAAGGCCAGGGCCTACGACCTGGTGTTGAACGGCACGGAGATCGGCGGCGGCAGCATCAGAAACCATCGCCGGGATGTGCAGGACCGGCTGTTCAACGCCATCGGACTGCCCCCGGAGGAGATCGCCCACAAGTTTGGCTTTCTGCTGGATGCCCTGGATTATGGGGCGCCGCCCCACGGCGGGATCGCCTTCGGGTTCGACAGGATGATGATGTTGATGCTGCAGAGGGACACTATCCGGGACGTGATCGCCTTTCCCAAGACCCAGAGCTCAACCTGCCTGATGACCAGAGCTCCTGCCCCCGTCGCGGCGAAGCAGCTTCGGGAGTTGAAGATTGCCTGTGTTCAACGAGTTCTTGGCTCCAGTGGGGGCTTGCCTTCCCCCACTGGAGCTTAGAACTCGTTAATCCAGTGATGTAGCCACTCTTACCTGTGTGCCCGTTTTCCCGGTGTGCCGGCGGGCTTTCCTCCGCATCCGGGCTACGCCCGGCCTGAAGAATGCGGAGCACAGGAGCCAAGGCGGAGCCTTGAGCCGGCGTTCACGGGGAGTCATCTGGTAAATCAGAAGCCAGTGTAAAACGGCGGCATGAAGTTTCCTTGAAAACCGGGGGATATTGTGCTACGATAGTGACAGTAAAAGTGCCCTGCGATGTGCGTGTTTATTCGGGAGTTTTGAGCCAACACCAAAACTTAGGAGCTTGGGCTCTGGCTGTGGCTTGCATGCCCCTGCAAGGGGAGTCGAAAAACAGCCGGGCGAGTACCGCCGTTGTGAGCCAAGGTTCGAAAACAACCGATAACACGGCATCCGTGGGGTATCTTTTTAACTATTGGTTATGGAATTATGTGGAAAACATCCATCCCCGGCACTGGAGGGAACAATGTGTCACTTTGCATGGACGGGGGTCTTCTGCCATTCAACTGGTACTTGGCTTCAGTGGGGGATTGCTTTCCCCCACTGAAGCCAAGTACCAGTTAATACAGTGACGTAGCCGCTCTTACCTGTGTGCCCGTTTTCCCGGTGTGCCGGCGGGCTTTCCTCCGCATCCGGGCTACGCCCGGCCTGAAGAATGCGGAGCACAGGAGCCAAGGCGGAGCCTTGAGCGGATGCGGGCGCCCACCGCTTCGGAGAAGCGGGGCATTAGAGCGGGTGGTCCTCTGTGGAAAAATAACGAGGGGTGAGGTTGAAATTGAGTCTGATCTGGAATGAGAAGTATGAGTGCATGCCGCGATCAGAACTGCAGGCCCTCCAGAATGAGAGACTCCGGGAAACGGTAGGCCGGGTCTTCTACGAGGTGCCCTTTTACCGCAGGGCTTTGCAGGAACGCGGCCTGGGACCCGATGACGTGAAGTCTCTGGACGACCTGGACAAGCTGCCCTTCACCACCAAGAACGACCTGCGGGACAACTATCCCTACGGACTGTTTGCGACGCCCCTGAGCGAGGTGGTGCGGGTGCACGCCTCCTCGGGCACCACCGGCAAGCCGGTCGTGGATGGCTATACCCGGCACGACCTGGAAGTCTGGGCGGAGGTGATGGCAAGATCCCTCACCTGCTGTGGAGCGACCAAAAATTCCATAATTCATATCGCCTATGGCTACGGACTGTTCACCGGCGGCCTCGGCGCCCACTGCGGGGCCGAACGGATCGGCGCTTCGGTGATCCCGGCTTCGGGAGGCCACACCAAACGGCAGATCATGCTCATGAAGGACTTCGGCAGCACCATCCTGGCCTGCACGCCCTCCTATGCCATGCACCTGGCCCTGGTTATGGCCGAGATGGGGCTCTCCAGGAGCGACCTGAAGCTTAAGGGCGGGCTCTTCGGGGCGGAGCCCTGGTCGCAGAATATGCGGAGCCAGCTCGAGGCCCGGTTGGGGATCATGGCCCTGGATGTCTATGGTCTCACCGAGATCATCGGCCCCGGAGTGGCGGTGGAGTGTCCGGAGAAGCAGGGGCTGCACGTATGGGAGGACCACTTCCTGTTTGAAGTGATCGACCCGGAGACCGGGAAGCAGTTGCCGCCCGGGAGCTACGGAGAACTGGTGGTCACCAGCCTGACCAAGCAGGCCATGCCCCTGATCCGTTACCGCACCAGGGATATAACCACGATCGTTCCGGAGCCCTGCCCCTGTGGCCGCACCCACCGGAAGATCGGCCGGTTTGTCGGACGCACCGACGACATGATGATCATCCGGGGTGTCAACGTTTTCCCGTCCCAGATCGAAGAGGTGCTGCTCAGGATCGCCCACACCGAACCGCAGTATCAGATCATCGTGGAACGCCGGGGGCAGTTGGACGAGTTGGAGGTCTGGGTGGAGGTCTCCGAGCAGTTCTTCTCTGACGAGGTGCGGCAGTTGGAAACCCTGGAGCGCCAGATCCGGCGGGAGATTGAAGAAGTGCTGGGGATCAATGTCAGAGTCAAGCTGGTTGAGCCCAAAACCATCGAGCGCAGTGAGGGCAAGGCCAAGCGGGTTATTGACCACCGGCAACTGTAATAAGGAGGGATAAGGCATGCCGATCAAGCAGATCTCGGTTTTCCTGGAGAACAAGTGTGGTCGCCTGGCCAGCGTGACCAGGACAATCGGTGACCACGACATCAACATCCGGGCTTTCTCCATCGCCGATACCACGGATTTTGGGATTTTGAGGCTGATCGTCAACCGTCCCGATGATGCCTTCAAGGTGCTGCGGGAAGGCGGCTTCACGGTCAGCATGACCGAGGTGCTGGCGGTGCAGGTACCGGACCGGCCCGGCGGTCTGGCCGGAGTCCTGGAACTGATGCAGGATGCCGGGGTGAACATCGAGTACATGTATGCCTTCAGCGCCAAGATCCTCAAGGACGCCCTGGCGGTGTTCAGGGTGGAGAACCTCAAGGTGGCGGAAGGGTTGATCAGAGCGAAGGGGATCAGGGTGCTCGGCGGTGAAGAGGTCTACGATCTATGAGCATGTCCATCAGCCCCGGCGGGCTGCCGACGGGAATAGGGAGCCTGCCGCACCTGGACGCTGACACCGCGGTGGCCCTGGTTAAGAGATACTTTCCCGCCGTTCCTCACTGGCCGCAGCTTCCCAAGGCCAACAGGCGGGAATACTTCACGTATCAGAACCTGCAGTTGTTGCAGGATGTCGGCCTATTGAATGTCGAGAGGGAAACAAGCGCCTCTTTTGCCAGTGATGACCCGGAGTGGCCGGAGCGCCTGGCCGCCTTCTACGAGATCTACCTGCAGGCCAGCGCCGGCAGTGATCAGGCCTTTGCCAGGTTTGCCTTTCCGCCCGGAGCCGCCGACGGGTGGTACCGGTTCTACGACGAGCTTGAGGAGCGGGGGACCGGTGGGGCGCGCTTCTTAAAGGGGCAGATAGCGGGGCTCTTGTCAGTAGGGTTTCAGGTTACAGACTCCGGAGGACGCCCCGCCTACTACAACCCTCAACTACGGGATGTGCTGCTGAAGCAGCTCAGCATGCAAGCGGCCTGGCAGGCTAGGGCGCTCGGTAAGTTTGGCCTTCCGGTGCTGATCTTCATGGACGATCCGGTTATTAACAGTTGCGGCATGTATGACCGGATTTGTGTCGCCAGGTCGGAGGTCATCGCCGAACTGAACGAATTCGCCTCCTTCGTGCGTTCTGTTGGAGCTTTTGCGGGGCTGCACTCCTGTGCCGACCTGGACTGGTCGCTGCTGCTGGAGACAGATCTCGATATCATCAGCTTCGATACCTACCAGTATGCCGCCAGCTTTGCCCTGTTCCCCGAACTGATCCAGTCCTTCCTGGAACGCTCCGGGGTTGTGGCCTGGGGCTTGATACCCACCGGCGGGGAGGCCCTTGCCGGAGAAAACCTGGCCTCGCTGCAGGGGCGGGCGCGGCGGTTATGGCTGGAGATGCAGCGCAAGAAGGTCGACCTCCGACTGGTGCGGTCCCAGTCCCTGGTCACCCCTGCCTGCGGAACGGGGACGCTGACCGATCAGGAAGCAGTGCGCGCCTACGAACTGACCTCCTCCCTGGCAGCAGAGTGGGACAGCCTGTTCCCGGATTAGAGAGGGGCGCTCTTCAAAGTCCTGCCGGACATGGTTGGGCCGCAGTCATTGATCCGGGGTTGGCTATATGGTAAGATCTGAAGAAAAGTCAGGGGGGGAGAGAAATGATCACCAAAGAGATGACTATTGCGGAAGTGCTCGCCAGGAGTCCCCAGACGGCGACTGTCTTTTTCTCCGCGGGGATGGACTGTCTCGACTGCCCGTCGGCAAGGGCCGAGAGCATCGAGGATGCGGCGGAAGCCCACGGCATCGACGTGGACGACCTCATCCACCAGTTGAACCGGCTGGCTGTCCACTAAAGGCGGCGCACCGGCAGCAAAATCAACGCAACGGACCGGTCTGATCTGTAAAACTTGAATGAAATTCAGTGGCAGGCAAATTCGCGATGAATTTGTCTGCTTTTTAGTATGAATTCGGCAGCTTAGCTTGTATTCTAATTCAGTGGGGGTGCAGACCCCCACTGAATCCCCGAGCGAAGCAAGTTGCTTAAGAAAGATAAATTATGGATATACTTGTGAATGTTTAGCAAACTATTCTAAGGGAGGTGATGTTTTTATGTCGGCTAACCTGGCATGGCTGCTATTATTCATCATTGCTTGGGCGGTG
>JBEKFU010000115.1:0-4485 GCA_050013155.1 Thermacetogeniaceae bacterium
CTAGGTATATTATACCATGGGCACAACTGTTTGTAAACATACTAATCGCATCTCGGAAGGCTGCCCCTTTCATCCTACCCCATGAAGGGGTAGGTTTTCAGGGGCAAGGATCTATAAAAGTAGGCCGCCCTGGGTAAAATAGAGAGCGTGAACCTCTCATGACTAAAGTCACGAGATTCCTGATTCATCGTTCCGTGCCTTCGTGAGAGAGGTCTTACAGGGACTCCACAGGCTATCCCCGCAGTTCCTGCGGTTCCGGAGTTTTGATCTAGCTTGGTTGTCACTAGATCATTCCCTTGGTGTATTATACCAGACCATGCCGAAAATTGCAAACATATTTTCGCTGGTCTAACTCACGACTCAAGTCACGAGTGTGCGGCCCATCAACAAGGACGAGGAACGCCAGATCCAGGACCTGGAACGCAAGTTTGGCGACAAGTATTACCTGGTAGCCTTCGAGAAGATGGCCTGACCCTGCTCGAGGTTAAATGTTCGAGATTCGAAGGTTGCAGAAACTGCTCGACCCTGTTCTATCTTGCCGCGCCCGGAAGGCGCCCGGTACCCGGTGGAATGCAGCCAGCCTCTGACGACGATGCTGAAGTTGTCGTGATGGATGGTAGTTGCCGAACGATTCAGTTTAATGAAGGGGGTGCCGGAGGGCGCTCTTTTTCGTGGGAAAAAGCCCCAGGTGGGAGGGCCCGGGGCCGGGTACCAGGGAGGCGCGAATGATCGAGCCTTGCGGCCTCCGATCCTAGTTGACGCCGAGAAGAAGCAGGATGAGGATCAGGAACAGCAGGAAAACAAACATCATATTACCGCCCCACGCAACGCCCTTAGCCTCAACTTCAGACATGAAAATACCTCCTTCGGATTGGAAGTGCGGAGCCCACTTGTTTGGGTGGTTTCTCGATTTATAATATGTCGATCTGTCCTGTAGTGTTAATTGAAGGCGGATGTCATGCCAAAAAAGATCAGATCATCTTTCTCATGCCGATTGCAGGTACACTTCCAGGACCTGCGAGCTGACCCGCCAGGCCGTATCGGAGATCACGAACTGGGTGCCGTTGATCTGCACCTGCGCTCCCGCCAGGCTGTAGGTCGTGCAGCCGGCGCCGCCCCGGGCAGCAGCAGGAACAGCAACGCCGCCAGCATCAACAGAGAGACTGCCTTTCTTTTCATTGGTTTACCCCTCTCCTTGGGTGTTTCTGCGCTTCTGCGCCCATTTTATCACATTATTGGAAGAACTGCACGAAGTATGCCGTCTGTTGCATTCAGAAGAGAAATGAGCGGGTATCAGCGCCAATTTGGGCTACCTGGGAGATTTCCGGCCGGTGTGGTAGAGTAGAGGACGAATGGATAAGGATTAAAGTATTTACAATGAAAAATATTGGTTCAAAAGGTGACGGCTCGATGATGGGATTGTGTAGGGGTTGAAAGAACTGACGAGTTCACCCGGGCAGGCGGCCTCGCCGCAGGGAGCGGGCCTCGGGGCGCGGATGCGCCGCCTCGGCCTGGTAACCCGCTTCCTGGTCTGGGTGTTTCCCGAGGTGGAGAGGGAACTCAGGCGTTGGCGGCAGCAGTTGGAGGCGGCCGGGGACCCGGAACTGCGCCGGCAGGGCCTGGCCAGTATCGGCAAGAAGCGATTTCATGCACAGGGGGGCGGCTTCTATGCCCTGTCCGGGACTGCCGCCGGCGAGCCTTCCGGGTACACAGGGACGGATGACAGGAGGCGGCGTCTGGTTGCCTTTATCGTGGCCTTCCAGACCATCAGCGATTACCTGGACAACCTCTGCGACCGCACTGGATGCCTGGAAACCGCCGCTTTCCGGCAGTTGCACCTGGCCTATACGGATGCCCTCGACCCGTTCGGGAGCGTTGACGATTACTACCGGTTCTATCCCTACCGCGACGACGGGGGTTATCTGGCGGCCCTGGTGAGGCAGTGCCGGGAGGTGCTGCTGCGGCTGCCGTCCTGGCGCCTGGTGCAGGGCGAGGCGCTGCGCTTTGCCCGGCTCTACAGCGACCTGCAAACCTTCAAACACACCTTTCCGCACCTGCGGGAGGGTCTGCTGGAGAATTGGGCAGTGGCAGAAGCCGGGGCGCATCGTGACCTCAACTGGTGGGAGTTTGCCGCTGCCACCGGGTCGACCCTGGGGATCTTCGCCCTCTGTGCCGCCGCTGCCGATCCGGGACTCACTCCCGGGGTCGTGGACCAGTTGTCCGCCGGTTATTTTCCCTGGATCTCCGGACTGCACATCCTGCTCGATTACTTCATCGACCAGGCGGAGGATGAGGCTGCCGCCGACCTCAACTTCGTCTCCTGTTATGCCGGCGACGGGCAATGCCGGGAGCGGCTGCTGCTGTTTTTAAACAGGGCGCTGGACTGTGCCGCCGCCTTGCCGGACCCCTGGTTCCACACCACGGTGGTCCGTGGTCTGCCTGCTTTCTACCTGTCCGACCCCAAGGCGCGGATGCAGGGTTTGCACGAAACCGCGGGCGTCCTGCTGGCGGGCGGGGGGAGGGAGACCCGGTCCATGTATCAGATCTGCCGGCTGCTGCGGCGGTTGGGAAAGCTTTGACAGGCGGTGTCTGGCTTGCTTTATCGCTTTTCTATACGAGAATGAAAGGTTCCAGGTTAGCCAATGAGACGTTCCTCGACTCATTTTCATGGCAGACCCCCACGCCGTCTCCCGGTGGCGCCATTAGAGCATGAAAAGCGTGCATCCAAGACAGTAATGTATCAAGAGAGCCGTCCCCCTGATCCTTTGATCCGGCTTCAGTGATGCCGCTGCAGCACCTGGTCCACCAGTCCCAGCAGGGATGCGCGCCTCGTTTCCGGGGCGAACTCGTCCAGGTAGCCTGCGGCCTCCCGGGCGAAGAAGAGGGCCTTCCGGTAGGCCAGGTTCAGGGCCGGGGTGTTGCAGACCGCCTGTTTGATGTAGTCCTGGTCATAACGGTTGCAGCCGCGCCGCCGGGTGCCCTCTGGGCGCGGCGCCTGCCTGGCGATCTCCTGGAGCCGGGCCTGGTCCGGAAATGGAGCAGGGCTGCGCTCGAAGGCCATCTCGCTCCCCTGCTCGAAGGCGGTGTTGTTCAGCAGGTAGATCACCGGCAGGGTCAGGATACCCTGGGCGAGGTCGGAGCCGGCGGGTTTCCCCAGGGCGCTGCTGTCCCCGGTAAAATCCAGCAGGTCGTCGGTGATCTGGAAGCACAGCCCCAGGTTGCGCCCGTAAGCGGCCAGGGAGGCAACGGCCTCCGGCGACAGGCCTCCCGCCAGGGCGCCGGCGCTGCAGCAGGCGGCCAGCAGTGATGCGGTCTTCTTTTCGATCCGGCTCAGGTACATGCTCTCAGTGACGGAGAACTGAAACAGGGCCTCTTTCTGCTCGATCTCCGCCCGGCACATGTCCCGGATGGCATCGGTCATCACGGCCAGCGCCCCGGGGCAATGGCCGCGCGCTAACAGCCCGAAGGCGGTGGCGAACAGGAGGTCTCCGGCGAGGACGGCGGTGTGGTTGCCCTGGAGGCGGTTCAGAGTGGGGACGCCGCGGCGGGTGGCAGCCCGATCGAGGATATCGTCGTGGATCAGGGACGCGGTGTGGATCAATTCGGCGGCGGCGGCGATGTCGATCAGCGGCTGGCAGGCGGGGTCGTTGATGCCGCTGCAGAGGATCACCAGCAGCGGCCGCAGGCGCTTGCCCCCGGCCCGGATCACATGTCCGGCGTAGACGCCGAGCGCCCCGGCCTGGTCCGAGGCCATCTCCTGCAGTCTGTCCTCGACCGCCTGCAGCAGCGGGCTAAAGGCCTGACCCTGGTTTGCGAACCTGAGACCTGCCATTGGGCACCCCGCGATCTGTGGTATATGATGTTGCCATGGTCATGATGGTGCTGGATCGCTAAATAGGGTTGCCGGGATAGCCTCTCGTTATCCAACCATTTTGCCGGGAGATGGCAAATGCTGCATTTTCCTGTGAGTTGTGCTATAATCCAAATTAACGAGTAATTAGCAAAATGGATAGATGAACGCACCAGAAGGAGGCAATCCGATGAATAGATGCAGCATTTACAGTGGCAATATCGTGGATAAAAAAATAAATGTAGAACGTTGGTGGCAGGGGCGCTTGATGATCATTGAAGGAGTTCCGGCGCATGTTTGCGAGCAGTGTGGCGAGGCCTACTTTGATATCTCCGGAACTGAATTCTAAAGAGGCAAAAGGAGGTTTCGGCTATGAGACCGATCTGGACGGGGCCTTCGGGAAGTAAAATCCGGGGTTGGACTTGCCAAACGCCGGGCCACCGTTTATAATAATTATTACAAAACCATAGGCAAGTTTACCACAGATGACTACCCGCTCTAATGCCCCCGCTTCTTTGAAGCGGTGGGCGCCCGTATCCGGGCTAACGCCCGGCCTGAACGCCGGCTCAAGGCTCCGCCTTGGCTGAAAGCCCGCCGGCACACCGGGAAAACGGGCACACAGGTAAGAGCGGCTA
>JBEKFU010000116.1:0-4291 GCA_050013155.1 Thermacetogeniaceae bacterium
CTATGTATGCACTTTCTCACCTTAACGTCTGGCTGCTGGGCATATTAATCGTCTGGAGTCTTATCTGGAAAGGAATTGCCTTATGGCATTCTGCCCGCAACACTCAAACTGCCTGGTATGTGGTTATGCTTATTCTAAATACCGTTGGGATTTTGGAGATAGTGTACTTGCTGTTCTTCAGGCCCAAGAGCAATGCAGGGTTGTATAGCAAGCCATCCTCGTGAACCTCCAAACAATCCTGATCAGATAAGGTTCGTATATGTCGGAAAGAGCACCAAGGATGCGCCTTGGAAGATTATCAGCATCGGCACAGGGCCATGAGCGCTGGGATAAATACTAAACCACGGCCTATTCAACATTTGGCGAGGAAGGTTCTGCTACGAAGATGAAGGCAAGAACTCTTGCAGAAAAGCTATTTTCGTCCATTATAGTGCTGATACTTATGTGCATGGCGCTCGGGGTTATCCTGATCGGTCGCAGCCCTGTCGCCCTCGCAATGGCACCAGGTACGATTACCACCGTGGCCGGCAATGGCGCCTCAGGCTACAGTGGAGACGGAGGCCCGGCCATCAGCGCTGAGCTAGATACCCCCATGGGTTTGGCGCTGGATAGCGAACTCCCCCTGGGCGGGAGCGCGGCAAACGTCATCGGCCCGATCAGCTTTACGGCTGCGGAGCTGGATCCCAACCGGACATTTTAAAGCGGAAGGCAGGGGGGTGTCGTTTGAAAAGTCAACTGCGTGCTGCATTGACCATCATGGTGATGTGCATCCTGGCTCTGCCGGCAGGCTGCGCCGGCAAACAGGCTGGTTACAGGCCAGCACCGCCGCCAGGCCCCGCCCAGTCTGTTTTGGCCCTGGTAGTATATTACCCCAAGCTAACGCAAACCGATGCCTATCTGGTTCGGGAGGTGCACATGGTGCAACTCCCTACCGGCGCTGCTGCTGACCCGAAGCTGGCGGCGGTGGAGGAACTGATCGGGGGAAACCCGCAAACTTCAGGGGCGTTCCGTATATTACCGAAGGATACCAGGGTGCTCAGCGTCAAGACCGCTAATGGTTTGGCCACCGTGGACTTCTCCAGGGATGTGTTGAACGCCAACGCCGGCGCCGCCCTCGAGGCCCTCGGCATCCAGAGCATCGTCTACACGCTGACCGAGTTTCCAGACGTGCAAAAGGTCTCTTTTACAGTTGAAGGAACCCTGGACCAGCGCTCCAGAGATTGGTGGGGGCACGTCGGCCTCTATGAGCAGCCCTTCACCAGAGACATCTCAACTCCCTCGATAGTCCGAGAG
Organism: Thermacetogeniaceae bacterium; assembly: GCA_050013155.1. GTDB lineage: Bacteria > Bacillota > DSM-12270 > Thermacetogeniales > Thermacetogeniaceae > Palsa-1188. The sequence continues at coordinate 1,294 of JBEKFU010000116.1, forward strand.
CCGGTCATCTGGGTGACTTCTCCGCAGCCTGGAACGAGGATCAGCAGCCCGTTGAAGGTGACCGGTTCAGCCATGGTCTTCGAGGCCGTAGTAAATTTGCGCCTGGTGACAGCGGATGGTCATGTTCTGGTGGAGAGTCATGTCATGGCCTCGGCAGGTGCGCCCGGACGCGGTGACTATACAGCCAGCCTGAGTTTTGCCCCTCCGGCGCAGGGGAACGGTTTTCTGGAGACCTTCTGGATCAGCCCCAAGGATGGCAGCGAACTGGACAAGACAAGGGTTCCAGTCGAATTTTAGCCGTCGCGTTCAAGCCACACCCGCGATGCCCGTTCAACTGGGTCTTGGCTTCAGAGGGGGATTGCTTTTCCCCCACTGAAGCTTAGAGCCATTAGCCTTCTGGAGAGGCGATGACGAATGAAAAAAAGCCCCTTATTTATCTTGACGAGCCTGATCTTGGCTTTAACCCTGGCTGCACCTGCTTTCGCATTTGACAACGTTCCCACCGTGATCTTGGACGGCAAGACATTGTCCTTTGATGTGCCGCCACAGATAACCGGCAGCCAGCAACTGATGCCTGTGAGGGCCATCTTTGAGGCCATGGGCGCCACCGTAAACTGGGATGATAATACCAAAACCGCTACCGCCATAAAGGGGAACACGATTGTAGTCTTGCCGCTAAACTCCCAGTTCGCGGAAATCAACGACGTGCCTTATGCCCTTGATGCAGATCCCGAGATCGTCGCCGGCAGGATCCTGGCGCCCCTGAACTTCGTGGTAGACGCCTTTGGCGCACAGGTGGTCTGGAACGACTCAACCCAAACGGCGACCATCGCCGACGGCCCAGACTCCCAGATACTCATCAAAAGCAACTCTCCGGGCGGTTTCGACCTGCTGCAGCGTAAATTCTACCAGGACAACATCGATCTGCTTTATCCGATGGCGACAGATCTGGCCGATATTGCAGTCCAGGATCAGATTAACGATGACATCCAGCAGCAGGTCTACAGCTACCGTCAACTGGCCTGGATAGGCAAAACAGACCCCAGGACCCGTTACTGGGTGAGATACAAGGTCGGTTTGAATCAGAACGGCCTGCTCAGCCTGGTGCTCTCAGAGTCCGCCCTCCCCTATCATGCCGCCAACCCCAACAGCGCACAGGTGTCGCTGACCGTGGACGCAACAGCGAAGGTCTACCAGTTGAAGGATCTGTTTGCTGGCCAAAGCGATTACGTGGGGAGGATCAGTGACATTATCAGCCAGCAGATCAAGGACAGAGACATCACCCTGATCAAACCTTTTGTAAAAATAAGCCCCGATCAAGAATATTACCTGACCCCGGAAGGGATTGTAGTATACTTCCAGAGCGATGTGTACACCCCCCATTATTACGGATCCCCGGAATTCGTCATCCCATTTAATGATGTCAAGGACCTGTTGTCGCGGCAATCACCGGTTTGGATTCTGTTTGACCAATGATCATCCTCGCTTGATGTGAAATGGTGCACCTGATTCTTTCTGTATGGCGCTCAAAGGTGTGCAGTAAATAGGGATGGGATTGCGCCTGATCAGTTGCGCCGACTCCTGAGATACTGTCTCCTGAAATACGGGACCATACATGTACTCACGGCAATTTTATGCTTCCATTTTTGACATTCGGCAACTTTATTCTTCTAAAAGAGAAAAACGATCAAAAAGGCCCCCTTCAAGAATACAGCACGACATCAAGGGATCTAGTTTTTGCTCCGGCAAATTTATGGTTCCAATGACGGCAAAGATATGGGTAAAGTCACACTCTTTGTGTGATACTTTGACTATCGAATGTCCGAAACGGACATTTTTTATTACAATCGGCACCTGGACAATCGATGATACAACCGATCCAGCACATGGTAATATTTTAGACTGCCGGACGTGGTATGCTTCTCATTTGGCGATTCCCATAGTAAAAAAGATATCCGTCAGATCGTGTTGTTTTTATTAGATAATTTCCAGCAAGCAGGCAGCTACCGTGTCCAGGTGTAATGACCCCCGTCAACTCCTTCACCGGTAAAAGGGATATTCCATTTCCATTGAACCATATTGGCATATTGACTGGAATGTATACAATTGTGTATACTATGAAGTAACAGACTCAAGGAGGGCTTGAAATGTCAGCCACTATCAGAATCAGTCAGACCTCATGGAAATCATTAAAGGAAGTAGCCGATTCTGCGAGCGAATCGATGCAAGCAATCCTCGATAAAGCCATCGAAACATACCGCCGCCAGTGGTTCCTAGAACAGGCAAATAAAGCCTTTGCCGCCTTGAAAGCAAACCCGGATGCATGGCGCGAAGAAATCGAAGAGCGCGCCCAATGGGATATTACCCTGCAAGATGGTTTAGAGGGCGATGAGTAATGGCTGAAAAACAACCCCTGTGCGGCGAAGTCTGGCTCGCAGATCTCCACCCTGCCCGCGGTCGTGAACAGGGTGGCAGAAGACCCGTACTGATAATTTCTGTTGGCTTGTTTAATTCCGGGCCGGCAGACCTGGTGGTCATTCTGCCGATAACCACCGAATACAAAGGAATACCCTTTCACGTAGAAATAGACCCGCCAGAGGGATGTCTGAATGAAAAGAGTTTCATAAAATGCGAGGATATCAGGTCTGTTTCAAAGGAGAGGCTGTCAGTACGTCTGGGTATGGTCTCTCAAGAAACTATGGCAGCTGTTCAAGATAGGGTGCGGATTCTTTTGAATCTGTGACATCTAAAATAGGGGCGCCCCGAAGTTTGTAACAGGCTCAATATATTGATCTGTCAATCATTTTCTTTTTTGAATTCCTGAATATGACATATCTGGTTATGCAGATATTGGTACCCACATGATCTGACGAATAGCCTCTCTTTACATACGAATAATGTGGGGGAAACATGGGCCAATCTATTAAGGTTTTAATCGTAGAGGACTCAGAAAATGATGCGGCCTTGTTGATTAGCGCATTGCAACGCGGCGGCTATG
>JBEKFU010000117.1:0-11457 GCA_050013155.1 Thermacetogeniaceae bacterium
GGCACCCCGAACCCCGATGCCAGGCTGACCCCGCGGCGGCCCGGCGTCAGCAGCAGCGTCTGCTGCCCAGCCGCCCTGGCCATGTCGAGTTGGGGCACCAGGGCCTGCTTGAAGGCCTCCTCGGACATCGGCTCCACAATCCCGGTCGTTCCCAGGATGGAGATGCCGCCCACGATGCCCAACCGGGGATTCATCGTCCGGCGGGCCAACTGTTCACCCTCCGGCACGGAGATCACCACCTCGGCGCCATTCCCCGAAGAGAGCACACCCGATACGTTATCCCTGATCATCTGCAGCGGCCCCGGGTTGATAGCCGGCTGGCCCGGCGGCACGGCCAAGCCCGGCTTGGTGACCATGCCAACACCGCGGCCGCCCCGGATCACGATCGCTCCGGGCTGCAGGCGCACTGTGGCCTCAATCCGGGCGCCATCGGTGATGTCCGGATCATCCCCGGCGTCCTTGATCACCCAGGCCCGCGCCCTGTCTCCCTCAAGCTCCACACCGGCCACCGGCAGTACCGCCTCATCGCCGGCCCCGCCGGGAAGCCGCACGACCACCTCCAGCGGCGCCGGGCCTGATAGCGCCTGCGCTGCGGCCTTGGCTGCAGCCGCGGCGCAGGTTCCGGTGGAGTAGCCCCGGCGCAGCATCTTTCCGTCATGCAGCCGGTACCCGGCCCCCTGTGTTTTGTGCTCCAGCATCCGCCTCGCCTGACCGATGGTCATAGGCAACGCCCCGGGCCTCACCCAGCCATCCGCTTCACCCGCCTGGCATTCACCGTCCCGCTGCAGCAACTCCACCAGATGTGCCACCCTCGGCAGCCGCAGGTTGTTGTCGCGGATAATCTCCTTTTGGGAGAAGACCTCGGCGGTAGTGCCGGTCAGCTTGATCCGGCCCCTGTTCAGGACATACACCCGGTCGGCCAGCAGGGGCACCACGTCCACGTCATGGGTGGCGAAGACCAGGGTGATGTTCAATCTCTGGTTGATGTCGTTCAGCAGTCTCACCAGTTGGGACACTCCGCGCGGGTCGAGGGATGATGTGGGCTCGTCGAGCACCAGCACCTCCGGCTTCATAGCCAGCACGCTGGCCAAGGCAACCCGCTTCTTCTCGCCGCCGCTGAGCAGGTAGGGGCTCTTGTCCTCGTAGCCTGCCAGGCCGACCACGCCGAGCGACCACCTGACGGTATCCGGAATCTCTTCTCTGGGTGTACCCAGGTTGAGCAGGCCGTAGGCGATCTCCTGCTTCACCGTGTTGGAGAAGAGCTGGTCGTCGGGGTCCTGGAACACCATCCCCACCATGCGGCGGATGACCTTGTAGTTTTTTCTCTCCACGGGCATCTCTTTGATGAAGACCGCGCCCGAAGTGGGTTGCAGCAGGCCGTTGAAGAGGTTGAACAGAGTGGACTTGCCGGAGCCGTTGGCGCCCAGCACGGCCACCCGCTCACCGGAGGCTACCGACAGGTTGATATCTGTCAGGGCGGTTGTTCCGTCCGGGTAAGTGAAGCTGACATCTGCTGTCTTGACGACTTCCATGATTCTCGAAACCCTCCTCGGGGGCTATCTCACGATCAGATCGATGGCCAGCCAGGCCAGGAGCGCTGCAATGCTCCAGATGAAGAATAGCCGGTCCCACCTGGGGATGGCCTGCTCGAAGTACGGAGGGGCGGCGCTGTTCTCGTCGAACCCCCGGGACAGCATCGCCTTATAGATGCGTGTGCTCCGGTCCAGGGCCTTGATCATCATCACGCCGGCGACCACTCCCAGATCATAGACCTGCCGGTACCAGGGCAGACTGTCCCCGCCCCTGCTCACCTGGGCGCGCCTCATGGTGTGGGCAGTCTGATCCATGAGCGTGATGTAGCGGTAGATCATCTCGGCCAGATCGACGATCAGGCCGGGAACCCTGATCAGGCGCATCGTGGCCATGATCTCCGGCATCGGCGTGGTGATCGAGAGCAGAGTGATGATACAGACTGCTGCCAGGATGCGCAGGGTGATGATGAAGCCGCGCTCGAGGCCCTCGAGATACATGGGAAATGCCCAGTGCCAGATGGTGATGCATCCGATCTCGATGTGGCCGTAGGTGAGCAGGAAGCTCAGCAGCACCAGCCAGGCCACGCCGAAGGGGACGATCAGTCTCAGGCAGAGCATCTTCAGAGAGTATCTCTGCCGGAGCAGCAGGACCATGGCGACAAGCATCATGACCGCCGCCAGGTACCAGTGACTCAGGACGGCCGCCACCACGATGGCCGTCAGGCACAGCAGGGTCTTGACCCGCCCATCTATGGCCCGCAGATAAGTTTTAACCGGTTGCACGTCGACGATCTGTTCCATGATGTCAGGTCTTGGCCTCTTTCGAGTCCGGCTGTATATACTGGGCCTCCACGTCTTCCTTTTTAGTCTCGGAAAAGATCTTTCTCCAGGTGTAGCCAACCATCAGGCCGACGAATAAGTTGGCGATGGAAAAGGCGCCGAGTTGGGTATCGCCTGGTAGATTAATCAGCGTATGATGCTGCACGTTGGCAACCTGGCCGGCCATATCATTAACATTGTCGTCGGTGCCATTGCCCGCCATCTTATGGACGTCCATGTAAAAAGCGGAGCAGAAGATGGCAATCAGAAAAATGAACATCGTGATCAGGCAGACTTTGACGAAGGGGTCCAGGAACACTTTACGGTCATCTAGAATCATCTCTATTTCCCTCCTATTGAGGCCGTGGCAGGATTAACAGGCACCGCCGACTTGGCAGGCGCAAAGTCCGGGATCAGGTCCGGCCGGCGGCTGATCATCACCTGGAGCACGGCGGCCGTGAAGATCGCCTCCACGATGGCCAGCGGCAACTGCGTGGGGCCGTAGCCCAGGAAGAAGATCATCCACTGCCTGAAAAAGGGCAGGTGGCCACCGTGGAGCAGGTTCAGCGCCAGTTCCAGGGACGATGTCAGATAAACGGCCAAGTCGCCTATAAAACCCGCAATCCCGGCCGCCAGCCAGACCGGACTCTTGAAGTAGCGGAACAGCTTCCACAGGCCGTAGCCGACGAAGGTGCCGACGACACCCATGGAGATGGTGTTGGCGCCGATGGTGGTAATGCCTCCGTGCGCCAGGAACACCGCCTGGAAGAACAGCACGATGATCGAGATGATCACCGTGGCAAAGGGTCCCACGATGATGGCCGCCAGGGGCGTGCCGCAGGGATGGGAGCAGGAACCGGTGACCGGGCAGGGCATGTGCATGGAAGAGATCACGAACACGGCCACTCCGACCATGGCCAGGAAGGGCTTGTAGTAAAGGTTCTCCTGGATGCGGCGCCTGATCTCTCTGAGACCCGGTGCAACGAAGGCGGCTGTGGCGGCATACCAGGTTAACCACCAGGCGGGGGATAAGATCCCGTCTTCAATATGCATGTACTCTTCACTCCTCGTACAATATGTTTTGTAAGGCTTATATCTCTGCTATCGCATGAGTTTGGTGCCACTGATGACGACAAGCTTCTCACGGGTCGTCCCTTTGTCTCCTGAAATAAAACTAACCCCAGCCATGAAGGCTGAGGTTCGTAAACTCGTGCTTACCGAATCCCACCCCCCTATCGTTCGTAGGGTAACACGGCGCGACTGGAACAGGCAGGTCTCCTGACTCGGGTTCTTCGCCTGACCTGCCCTTCCCTGAGACGCTGTACGCTCAAGTGGTAATGCAGGAGGCTCCCCCTCACAGTGGCGGGACCGCACCTTTCACCCAGCGCTCACCTGCTTCAAACCAGCTCCCCCTCATTGCATTATGTCAACTAACAGCACGCGGCCGGGTGACACTAACAGCAACGCGGCATGGAGCCTGAATCACTGGGCTTCGGACTTCCCTTTTCAGCCCGTAATTAACGGGCCACCTGTTCCCTTTACGATGAAATTGTCAAAGAACTTTTCTTTTTCAGTCCCCTTTTGATCGGGTCAATCACTGCGTGCAGTCTGACAACACCCACTACCAATCCATGAAGAATTCGCCGTAAAGTTACATTTTCCTTCATGAAAAACTGATCTTTTTTTTCTCATTCCTCATCCGCCGCATCCGGGCTTACGCCCGGCCTGAAAGAATGCGGCGCACTGGTCTCAGTATCACGGACTAACCCGCTCTAATACCCCCGCTTCTTTGAAGCGGCGGGATAAGAGCGGATAAGTCTCCGATAACGATTTCTAAGCTTCAGTGGGGGAAAGCAAACCCCCACTGAAGCTCCCGGTCCTTGACCGCCACCCGGATGAAGCGGTCCCCCAGCCAGCCGAAGTTGCTGCAATCCCGCACCAGCACCCCCCGCCGGGCCAACTGCTCCCACACGTCCGGAGCGGTGACCGGCGGCTGTAGTTCCAGCAGCAGGAAGTTGGCCGCCGAGGGGTAGGCCTTCCTGACCAGGCGCAGTTCCGCCAGCGAGGACGCCAGGAAGCGGCGCTCCCGCCGCACCAGGGAGACCGTCCGGCGGGCATACTCCCCGTCCTCGAAGGCCACCCCGGCGGCGGCCTGGGCGAGGCCGTTGACGTGCCAGGGCGGCTGGTAGCGCGACAACCGCGAGATCACCTCCGCGCTCCCGATGCCGCAGCCGATCCGCAGGCCGGGTATCCCGTAGAACTTGGTCAGCGACTGCAGCACCAGGACACCGCCGGCGGCCGCAGCCTCCTTTATGCAAGTCAACTGCCTCCAACGGGGATGAAATAATAAAAAGGACTCGTCGACCACCAGAAAGATCTGCCGCTCCCGGCAATGCTCCAGGAACGGCTGCATAACCTCCGGCGGCGTCAGGCTGCCGGTTGGGTTGTTGGGATTGCAGAGCCAGACCAGGTCGACTCCCCGGGTGGCCCGGATCAACTGGGGCAGGCCCGGCAGGAAACCCTGCCGGGGTGGGAGGCGGAAGTGCTTCACCGCAGAGGCGCCCCAGAGGCGGCAGGCGATCTCGTACTCCTTGAAGGTCGGGCCCGGGATCAGGGCAGTGCGGGGGCGCAGGACCTGCGCCAGCAGGTAGATCAGCTCCACCGCCCCGTTGGCGGCGATGACCTGCTCCGGGATGACGCCATAGAAGGCGGCGGCGGCTGACCGCAGCGCCCCGCAGTCAGGCTCCGGGTATAAGGCAGCCAGGGTCATGGATTCCTGCAGCAGCCCGGCGATCCCGGTTGGCGGCCCCAGGGGATTGGTGTTGACGCTGAAATCCACGAAGGCCCCAGGGTCAATGCCAAACCTGGCTGCCGCCGATACAACGTTCCCGCCGTGCTGGTGCTTGTCCAACGCAAACCTTCCCTCCGGTCCTGATCTTGCCCGGGTAACGCGGCCCCCCGCCGGTAAGGCGCAGGGAATAGTGGTCCCTGATCTCCGAAAAACGGGTACGCAAGCCCCGAATCAGTTGCTCATCAGCCTCGCGGCCGGGTGGCAGCAGTATCCCGACCACGGTGCCGCTGTGGGCGACATTGACCCCATAGGCGCCCCGGACCAGGACATGATCGATGATCGCCTCCAGGTGGGACTTGGGCAGGATGCGCTGGTTGGCGAGAGCGCTCATGGTGGCCCCTTCCCCCAGCTTGCCAGGATCCTGACGCTGAAATCCATCCCGCACCAGTTGCAAAGCCTGTCTGATGACAGGTTCATTGGCCGCGTTCAACTCGGCCAGATCGGAGCGTCGATGGAACTCCAGCGTGTCCACCGCTCCGCCGAAATCTAGCACCAGCAGCCCCAGGGGGAACGGTTCCCCGATCCGCTCGAATAACCGGCCGTCAACGTGGTCGATCAGGATGATCCCCGTGGAGAAGGTGCCATCCGAGGGCTCGATGGAGAGGGCGATCTCCGCCACCGCCTCCGGAGTGAGCCGCCGGTTCAGGGCGGTAGCCACGGCATAGCAGGCGGCAGACAGGTCGGCGGTGCTGCTGCCCATACCCTTGCCGATGGGCAGGCTGGAGGCCACGTCGATGACCGCCCCCAGGTTGGGGTAGCCCTCCCGGTCAAGAGTCTTGCGCACTGCCTGGGCGGTCTTGATGCGCTCCGCGGGAAACACGATCCGCCCGGCGCCCGGCGACGCATCTTCATTCATGACAGGAGCATCAGGTCTAATAGTGTCAAGAGGACTGCCATCCCGTGTGCTTGGAGTGCTGGGCACAGACCGATCGGCGCCGGTGGTGACGGTCACCCTGCTGAACCAGTTCACCGGGCAGGTGACCAGAAAGTTGGTGCCTGATAAAGTGCCCTGCACCAGCTCTCCGCAGGTGCCAGGCACCAGGGCGGTACCTCGCAAGATCATTGGAAACGGCCCCCCAGCAGGACTCCGATCAACAGCACGACTATCTCCGTCAGTTCGCACAGCGCTCCGTAGGTATCCCCGGTCAATCCGCCGAGCAGGCGGGAGAGCCAACCGGCGGTGAGATAGAAGAACAGGCCGGCCGCGACAAAGATGCCGACTCCGGTTAATTTTAACAGAGCCACCAGCAGAAATAAAGAGATCCCGGTGGTGATCATCAGTATCTTATAATTGCCGTAGATGGAGAACAGCGATCCTAAGCCCTGCTTGCGGGCATAGGGAAACACCACCTGCGCCCAGACCATGGCCTGCCTCCCCAGCACCGGGGCAGCAAGCAGGTAGGGCAGCAGGTTGAAGTTGATCTGCGCATACAGGCTGTACTTGAGGATCAGGATCAGGACGACGGCGATCACCCCGAAGGCGCCCACGTGGCTGTCCTTCATGAAAGCCAGGCGCTCCTCCCGGCTTCGGCCGCCGTACACCCCGTCGACGGTGTCCATCAGTCCGTCCAGGTGCAGGCCGCCGGTGAGGAAGACAGACAGGCCGAGGAGCAGGGCCGCCAGCACCGGGGCCGCCAGGAAACCCCGCAGCAGGTACCACAGGAGGCCGATGATAACCCCCAGCAGCAGCCCGATCAGCGGAAACCAGTAGCCACTGCGACGGAAATCATTTTCATCGAAGCGGCTCCACCCGCCGGGGACCGGAATACGGGTCAGAAAGGCCAGAGCGCATAAAAAAGACCGCACCAATAGCATCTTCAAATCACTCCTAACAAAATCACCACACCGATACCGCCGGGTGCCCGCCCACCAGCAGCCAGAGCGCCCGGCCGGCGGTATCGGATGTCAGAAGCAAGAAGTCGGAAAAAACATGGATAACTTCAGGCGCATCTACACTTTCACAGATGACTACCCGCTCTAATGCCCCCGCTTCCTCCGCATCCGGGCTTACAGCCCGGCCTGAAGAATGCGGAGTACATCCGAAGCGGTGGAATAAGAGCGGCTACATCACTGTATTAACTGTTCCCCGATGGCTAACCGCCACTAGACTCCCACTGAAGTGGGAGCCAAGTGGCGGTTAGCCCCTGGATCAGTGCAACTAAGGCTTCCGCCTTCGCTGAAGCCAAGACCCAGTTGAAAGGTCAGAAAGACTTTTAAGGGCCGACGAGCCACTCAACATCGAGAAAGGAGAACCCATCCAACAGTAGCCAGGACCAGAAAGATGGCCACCGCGCCGTAGAGCATCCTGATCGCCGCCTCGATATGCCCCGGCGCCAGAGGCTCTTTCGGGTCGCCCATGAGCGCCCGCAGGGACGGCATGCCCTTGTAGTAGTTCAGCCCGCCCAGTTGCACTCCCAGGGCGCCGGCCACGGCAACCTCCGGGTACCCGCTGTTGGGGCTGGGGTGCTTATGCCCGTCCCGCCAGGACAGTCTCCAGGCCTGGCGCCAGTCGAGGCCGAGCAGTAGGGCGGCGCCTACCAGCAGCAGCATGGCCAGCCGGGCCGGCAAAAAGTTGGCCACGTCGTCCAGCCGGGCTGCCACCATTCCGAAATCCTGGTAGCGCTCGCTCCGGTAGCCGACCATGGAATCAAGGGTGTTGATCGCCCGGTAGGCGCAGGCCAGAGCGGGGCCGCCCAGCAAGAAGTAGAACAGCGGAGCAATCACCCCGTCGGAGATGTTCTCGGCCACCGTCTCCACCGTCGCCCGGGCGATCTCCGCCGGATCCAGCCGTTCCGTATCCCGCCCGACGATGAAACCCAACCGGCGCCGGGCCTCCGCCAGGTCGCCCCGGCGCAGCAGGTCTAGAATCTCCCGGGCCGCCCGGTCGAGGCTGCGGATGGAGATGGTCGCCCAGAGGAAAAGGGCGCCCACCACCAAGTATATGTAAGCCCACAATTGTGGATGACCGGCGGACAGATACAGCCTGTACAGCCAGGTCAGGCAGAAGTAGACCAGCAGCCACACCGGCAGCACCGTTCCCAGCACGAGCAGGGCGCCCGCCACCCGCTTCGCCGGCAGCGAGGCGGCGCCATGTCCGGCGGACATGGCGCGGCGGTACAGCCGGCGCTCCCAGGCGGAGATCAGCCTGCCGATCAGAGCGACCGGGTGATAGTCGACCCTGGGGTCTCCGATGAGAAGATCCAGGAGCACCGCCAGCAGCAGCACCACAATCGGCCCTAGAAACATGATCACGCCCCGTTGTTCCTCCTCGAGGTTCGAAGAAGGAAGTCAATGATCATCCAACTTCAAACTTCCAACGAGAGGATTTCCATTCCCCAAGCAACAGCCCTGCATGTCCAGTCCGGTCTAGCGTTCTCATGATGGTCCAGAGCGATGCCCATTGGACGAGCAAGGAAATATGTGCCCCGCCAGCCCGGGTTCAGCCGAAAATGGACTGCTGGGGGTTGCAGTGCAGGGACTTCAAGTCGAGGGCCATACCGGATACGAGCAGCAGGGCGCGGTCAGCCCGGGCTGCCATCACCTGGTTCGCCAAGCCGGCCAGGTCGCGGAACAGGCGCCCCTCCGGGCTGGCCGGCACCAGCCCCAGCCCCACCTCGTTGGAGACCAGGATCACCTGGGCGCGGCTGGAGTGGGCAACCTCGGACAGGCGCCGCACCTCAGCCATCACCCGATCCTCGATCTGGTCGGTGAGCTTGAGGGACAGCACCCCGGGACTCTCGCCGGAGGAGTCGTCTGCGTGCTGCAGCGGCCAGTCCTGGTAGATGAGGTTGGTGATCAGCAGGGTCAGGCAGTCGATGAGGATCGTCCGGTCCTGCTGCCCGATCCGCTCCAGCAGGTCAGCCACCGCCCGGGGCTCCTCTACGGTTGTCCATGAGGCAGGGCGCCGCCGGCGATGCCTGGCGATCCGCTCCTCCATCTCCGGGTCCCCCGCCTCGGCGGTGGCCACGTAGGTTACCGCCCGTTCCAAGGTTGCCGCCACCTGCTCGGCATAGGCGCTCTTGCCGCTGCGCGCCCCTCCGGTGATGAAGTAGAATCTCCCACGCTCCATACAGGACAAACCCCCTTGTGGTTGATGCAGTCTACCACCCTGCAACCCCGTTTCAAGCAGCAGCGCCAGACGCTGCTCCTATTCAGTTAATATACCATATCCAATGTTAAAAGTGCCGCCCATCATAAGTCTCCACGCATATCACGCCTTGCTCCGCGCCCCGAAGGACCTGACCCGGTGCAGCAGGAAGAACCCGATCAGCAACGGCAGCCAGAAGGTGAGCCCGCGGAAGGTCAGGGCGGCCAGCACCGCGGTGGCGCCTGGAACACCCAGCGAGGTGTACACCAGGGCCATCACACCCTCCACCACCCCAATGCCCTGAGGCGTGGGAGAGACGACCCAGAACACGAAACCGATGGCGTAGCCGGCCACCAGCGGACCGAAGGCGAGCGGCCAGCGAAAGGCCAGAAAGATGGCATACAGGCAGACCAGGTTGACCAGGTGGGAGGCCAGCGATACCACGAAGGCATGCAGCAATCGCCTGGGATGGCGCTGGATGGCGGCCGCAGCCCCGATATATTCGGAGGCATTTTTGGCCGGCCAATCCCCGGCCAGTGGAGAGGGCCGCTTGAGCAGGCGGAACACCCAACCGACGCCCCGGTGACACCAGACGAGCACCCGCTGCAGCATGGCCGGCTGCCACAGCCCGAGAAGCAGCAGGCTGCTCAGCAGCATGATAAACAGAAGAAACAGGACGGCGCCGGTGACCTGGTACAGCAGCAGGTCGGCCTGCCGGAACAGATAGATGATCCCGACGGCCAGGAGCAGGGAGAAGGCGCTGAAATCCACCACCAGGGTCAGCAGGGTACCGGCGGCGGCCCGGGCCGCCGGCTGCCCGCGCAGGGAGGCATCGTCCATGAACAGGGCGATGGCTGCCGTACCCCCCGTCGGCGCCACCACGTTGACGAACAGCGAGGCCAGCACCAAAGAGAGCATGTCCCTCAGGCGGCGATCGATCCCCACGATAAAGAATGTATTCTGGTAAAGGACAGTATGCAACAGGTAGAATAGAACCTGCAACAGGGCAGCCAGCCCCACCCACTGCCATTGGCTCTGCCGGACAGTCAGGGCAAGTTTCTCAATCTCGGCATAGCGGCTCACCACCAGCCAGATGAAGGCGACCAACAGCAGCCAGAACATCCAGCGGCGCGCCGGGTGTTTTTCAACCTGAATCTGCGCTATATGCGTTCACCCTTCTGACTATAGAAGTATTCTATGTTCCTGACAGCATTTCTTGTACTTGATACCGCTGCCGCAGGGGCAGGGTGCGATCATTCCTGGCTATCTGCATAAAACCACCCTTCGTCCTATTTGCTGATATTATACCTCTTGGTTAGAGTTGCTTCTACCGGCTATGTCCCCCATCCCCCCTAAAGCAACCCCGGGCCCATACCACAGGGGAACCGTACCTTTGCCAGGACGAAAATAAGACCTCTTTATAAGAGGTCTGTGTGTTATTTGTTTTTCTCTTTTGGAAACCATATCCCCGAAAATACTGCTGCTATTTCCGGATGCTCTCATCCCCGTCATCGAAGCCATTTTCACAGTGGGTGCCATCGCAAAAAGGTTTGTTACGGGATCCGCCGCAACGGCACAGGGTGACCCGGTTCCTGGTCTCATAGCTTGTACCGGAGGATGATTCCAGGGGGATGCCGCCTTTGAGCCAGATCGGTCCGCTCACCTTCTTCTCCGGGTCTTCGATCAGGCTGATGGATAGTTCAAAATCGGGCTCAAACGCCTGGAGGGTTTTTCTGTCCCAGGCCACCAATCTTCCCGAGGGGCAATTGCAAGCTTCCTGAATTGCCTGCTTTTTCGCCCCGGGATTACCGGATCTCCGGGTCAACTCCCATGTACCCCCGCCGGGATGACAAAAACGAGCGACGGCGCACAAATTCTGGGCATCGGTCAACACCAGCTCGGGTCCCTCAAAGGCTACCGCCTGTTTATTATAGGGGACCGCAACGGCCATCTCATTGCCGTCAAATTCTTCCTTTTCGTGAGTTCCGTCGCAGAAGGGCTTGCTTCCGGACTTGCCACAGCGACAGAGGGCATACCGATCCCGATCCGGATACTTCTCGCCCTCACGCCAGGCGACTGATTCGCCATCCTTGTCAGATACTATAATCTCCTTCTTCAGCGGCAGGTTGCCCGAAACCAGGTATGGGCCATTCTTGGTGACAGTTACC
>JBEKFU010000118.1:0-4463 GCA_050013155.1 Thermacetogeniaceae bacterium
CCATCCAAGTTTCTATCTAAGTTCTTAGGGTTTCTTGCGGAATTTTACGGGTTTTTACGGTCTTGGGTTATCGCCCCGGGTCTTTGGTATTAAAGGCTGTAAGCCTTGTCCTGCAAGCACTTCAGAAAAATGTTTTGGTGGGCGCGGTAGGTATCGAACCTACGACCCCTACCGTGTCAAGGTAGTGCTCTCCCACTGAGCTACGCGCCCACTTCAGTACCCATAATTATAGCGGCAAATCTGCCTCCGGTCAAGAAAAACGGCAGTCTTTTTGCCAGATGACTACTCGCTCTAATGCCCCGCTTCTCCTCCGCATCCGGGCTTACAGCCCGGCCTGAAATCCGGGCTAACGCCCGGCCTGAAAGAAAACGGGCACACAGGTAAGAGCGGATACGTCACTGTATCAGGTCAACTATGGCTTCCGCCTTTGCGGGGTACCCTCTGGGTCGGCTCGGCGCAAGCCAAGTTTTACTGATAAGCTTCAGTGGGGGTAAGGCAATCCCCCACTGAAGCCAAGAAATCGTTGAACCTGGTATCAATTGCTGCTATGTTCAAAAAACGAATGGGGAATAATAGAGCTTGCCGTTTATCAGCGTAAAGGGGATGACCATGTCCTACCGAGAGTCGCTCACATACATGATCTGCCTGTTCTTTGCCCTGATAACCATCCCCGCCGGGCCTGCCAAAAGCGCGCAGGCCGCGCCCGGCGGTGCTTGGCGCCATTTGTGGCACGGCGCCACATCAGTGGTGGTAGGCTCAGAGCTTCCGGCTACCCTCCGGATGGGCCCAAAGCAGACCTGCTCGTCGACCCGGCACTCACCAAGTTCAAGAAGTGCGGCGCCGCTCCTCGCTGCCGGCGCCGCTGACGACCAGCCGGACAAGCTGCAGATTCCCCCGGGCGTTGAGGTCAGGCTGGTGGTGAACACGGATCAGAGGACGCTGACCGTGATGGCAGGACAAGAGGTTATCGGTGTCTACCCGGTCGCCATCGGCAAGGATAGCACACCAACCCCCATCGGCGAGTGGAAGATCATCGACAAGGAATACAACTGGGGAGGGCCTTTCGGTCCACGTTGGCTGGGCCTCAACATCTTCTGGGGCCGCTATGGGATCCACGGCACCAACCAACCGGGGTCCATTAGCTACGAGGCCTCGCTAGGCTGTCTCCGCATGTTCGACGACGACGTGCTCCAGATCTTTGATCTGGTCAAAGTGGGCACCCAGGTAGATATCGTGGGAGAGCCACATAAGACCAATTTCTGGGGCCGTGAGTTAGGGGTCGGTTCCGTAGGTCCGGATGTTGTCTACGTTCAGTTGGCCTTAAAGAAAAAGGGGGTTTACCCCTACCGCTGTGACGGCATATTCGGGCAGTTGTCAGACTTGGGAGTGCGCTGTTTTCAGGCCCTAGAGGGTCTACCTGTGACAGGGAAAATAGACAAGGAAACGAACCGGCGCCTGCTGGAGGAAACGTCCGGGGAAAAGCCCGACGAAAAAAATGCAGCACCCGGAAACGGCCGGACGGATTGAAAGCTACCATCTGCCTCCGGTCAGCCCCGTCCAGAGCCGGTAGCCTGTCACTGTATGCCCGAGCAACAGCCAGCAGTAGGGTAAGGCGCCCCAGGGCCTCACCTGCCGGCAGTCCCTGGTGGCCAGGCTGGCGACAGCGTCCATGGCCGCCCGGTCCAGCTTCGACCACAGGCTGCGGATTTTTCCTTCAACCCGGAGCTTCGGCCAGAGCAGATCCCAGACCGCGGCGGAGAAGCTCTTCCCGGCGTTCAACTGCCCGTCCGGCAGCCGGCCCTCCCTCTCGGCGATCCACCTGGCGGCCAGCTTGCCCACGGAGAAGGATGTATCGATGCCGCCCCCGTGCAGAGGGGAAGCGCAGCCTGCCGCATCACCAACCAGCAGCACGTTGCCATACTCCAACTGCTCCCGCAGCCTGATCGGCACTACCCCTCCGTTACGTCGCAGCACCCTTCCCTCAATGCCTTCCCGGTCGTTCAGACGGTCCAGTTCCTCCCACAAGCGGTTTCCCCAACTGATGCATCCCTCACGGAATAACCCGATCCCGACATTGGCGGTTGACCGGCCCTGAGCATCCCGCCCCTTGGGGAAGATCCAGTAATACCCCTCGTAGTGAGGGAACAGCACGAACTTCAGGCGCTCCCCGAGGCGTGAGAAGTCCCCCTCCAGCACATACTGGGCGGTATAGGCGCTGTATTTTCGATAGTAGTCCCGGAATCCGTGCTGCAGTGATGTCAGCGACGGGGCGCCGCTGGCATCGATCACCCAATTGTAGTCACGCTGCAGATCCTGCCATAACCGGCTGTCGATCCGGGTGTTCTCATAAAGGCGCGCCCCCGCAGATCTGGCCTGCTCCGCCAGGCTGCGCTGCCACTCGGCGCGGTCGATCATCCAGAGCCTGATGCCCTTGCATCTGACCAGATACTCCCGTTCAACCTGCAGCAGCACCTCGTTCACCTTGAAGCGCACACCCGTCCCGGGCTGCTCCAACTTGTGCATGGTGTCCACCAAGCCCTCAGCGCATCTGATGTGATCGCCTACCCGATTGCGCTCAAAGAGGTCAACCCGGAGCCCCAGCCCGGCCGCCTCGATGGCAGCCGCCAGGCCGGCGGGGCCGCCTCCGACAATAGCGATCCTGACCTCATCCATCTGCTCGCGCAAGCCTCCCCATGTGGTAATCATCATCTATGGTAGCACTATTTTCCAAGTTGGGTTCCAAATGTCTGAATTCGGGCCGCTGCCCGTACCGATCTCTATTATATCTCTTCCAACAGTCCGGGTGAAAATGAAAAAAGACAAAAAAGGCTGCTGCCATAGGTCAACAGCCTTTTTCCCGCGTCAACCGATCAGGGCTGTATCTATTGAAAGGTCGACAGCGCCCGTTTTACCATTGCAGTGGTGGCTTTGTCGGCCAGGTTCGGGATGGGTTCGAAATTCTCGATCTCCTGGCACACCACTTCGAGCGTGAGTGGGCGCCCCTCGCGCCGCATGCGGCGAATCACCCGCTTGATGATGGTTATGGTCAAATCACTGGAGTTGGAATCATCTGTGGCTTGCTTCATGACCATGTCTGCTCCTTTCCACAATATTTTAATGCGTTCAGCTAAACTTGATTTTTGTTCACAGAATCGATCAGATTCCTTGCCGTATTGCTGGGGATGGCAAATCCGATCCCTTGCGCCTGTTCATCCATAGCCGTGTTGATCCCGATCACCTCGCCGTTCAGGTCCAACAGCGGCCCGCCGCTGTTGCCGGGGTTGATGGAGGCATCCGTCTGGAGCAGGTTGGGATAGTCGTGGTCACCTACGGTGATCGGGCGCCCCTTGGCGCTGATCACACCCGCAGTAACGGTATGATCGAGGCCGTAGGGGTTGCCGATAGCGATCGCCCAGTCCCCTACCCGGATATTGTCTGAATCTCCCAGCTTCAGGTAGGGCAGGTTGCTGCCGGCATTGACCTTCAACACTGTCAGGTCAAGATCCTGGTCGCTCTGCACCACCTGGGCGCTGACCGGTTGCGATTGGCCCATGATCGTGACCATGATCGACGTGGCGCCGTCGATCACGTGTTCATTCGTGAGCAGGTAGCCGTCCGACGAGACCAGGAAACCGGAACCAAGTCCCTGCTGCACCTCGGTCTGCTGTTGACTGAAATCCTGACCGAAGAACTGGCGGAAAAAGGGATCGTCGAAAAACGGATTGTCCACCTCTGTTGTTACCTCTGTTTCGATCTTGACAACCGCCGGTCCGGCTGCGGCAACGGTGTCAGCTATGGTTTCCGGCCCTATGTAGGGCATTGCGCTGCCCTGGGTGTCTCCCTGAAGCTGGCTCGACTGCAGGTCTGCCAGAGCCGCCTGGCGGGTGCTGCCGGGACGCCCGGAGGTGATTAGCATGCCACCTGTGAAGGCGATCCCCGCTATAAACGCCCCCAGGATCATTCCCAACAGGAACCGGTTCTGCCTCATCGCCTTCATCAAAATCTCCTCTCCCTTCAACAATCAGGGTTCTCCAAACCAACTGGAAGTCCATTATAGCCAGGCTCTAATGATTTATCAGGCGGCATCTTCTCTATTATAACAACCACCATCTATGATAACACCATTTCAAAAAAGGTGGGAATTTCCTTGGGGGAATTCTTATCTTAATTATCTACATATTCCCGCAGATAAACCTTAAAAATAGCTTAAAATTGTCTAAAAAATAAATAAAAATATGTGGTTCAACGAGTTCTTGGTTTCAGTGGGGGCTTGCCTTCCCCCACTGAAGCTTAGAACTCGTTAATCCAGGGACGTAGCCGCTCTTACCTGTGTGCCCGTTTTCTTTCAGGCCGGGCGTTAGCCCGGATACGGGCGCCCACCGCTTCATGTACTCCGCATTCTTCAGGCCGGGCTGTAAGCCCGGATGCGCCTGTGCTCCGCATTCTTCAGGCCGGGCGTTAGC
>JBEKFU010000119.1:0-4268 GCA_050013155.1 Thermacetogeniaceae bacterium
AGTTTCCCAGATAACCTTCAGTGAGGGAAGGCAATCCCCCACTGAAGCCAAGGACTAGTTGAAGACTACTTGAAGTAAAAAGTCTGGTGATCAGGCGGAGACGGGCACACGCTGGGAGAGGGCGCCAGGCAGTTCTCCCAGGTGGCGGCTCTGGTAGACCTGGTAGTCGATCTCCGGGAACAGGTTGTCCTGCTGCTCCAGCCAACTGAGCCAGCCCATGTCGATCCGGTTGTATCTGATCTCCTCGTAGAGCCTGGTGAAGTTGGAGATGTGGGTCTCAAAGCGCATCTTGGCGTATTCCACCATGGTGCCGGTTTTCATGATGAAGGGCCAGTCGCTGCTCTGGGCGAGCAGCAACTCCCGGGCTGCCTGGTTGAGAGCGCGCCGCAGATCGCCTTCAGGCTCGGAGAAGTTGTTCGCCAACTCCACCATCCGCTCGGCTGCCTTGTGCAGGTGCCGCCAGATCCAGTCATTGGCGCCGTTGAGCCAGACCTCGTGATAACCCTGCCAGCCCCAACTGGATTCTGAGGGAACGGAGACCTGGTTGCAGGGATAGATCCCCAGGTATTCACCCGGGGTGATCATGGCAAAGGTCCTCTGGTCGAAGTAGATTTTGCGGCACAGGAAATCCAACCACTGCGGCCCCTCGAACCACCAGTGCCCGAACAGTTCGGTGTCGTATGGCGCCACCACCACCGGCTGACGGTCGAAGATGGCGGCCAGCCATTCGATCTGTTTCTCCCTGTTGAACATGAAGTTGCCGGCGTGCAGGGCGGCCTTCTCCATGGCGTAGTGCCTGATGTAGGGCTCTTTGTAGTCCGATAGTCTGGTGATCCGGTGATACTTGAACCCGGTGTGGGACCTGATCCAGCCCTCGGGCAGATAGCGCCCGATATAACCCAGATCCAGGTCGTAGCCGATGTCCCGGTAGAAATCACGGTAGTCGAAATCGCCCGGGTAGCCCTCTTTGGCGCTCCACACCTGTTTGGATGATTCCATGTCCCTGCCGAAGGCGGCGACCCCTGCCGGTGTATAGACAGGCGCATAATAGCCGTACTTCGGTCGCGGGGAGGCGTGCAGCAAGCCGTGGCCCTCCACCAGAAAGTATTTGATGCCGAACTTTTTAAGGATCCGGTCATCCCCGGGGTGGTAACCGCATTCCGGCAGCCAGAACCCTGACGGGGGCCGTCCGAAGTTGCGTTCGTAGTACTGCACCGCCACCGCCACCTGGGCGTAGACCGCCTCCCGCTGCACACCCAGCAGCGGGAAATAGCCGTGGGTCGCCCCGGTGGTGATGATCTCCACCTTTCCGGAGTCCTGAATCCGCTTGAAAGCGCCGGTCAGGTCCCAGTGATATTTTTCCGTGAACAGGTAGCGCGCCCGGGAGAAGAGGTCGCGGTAAAGCAGGGCGGTGCCATGGAATTCCGGCTGGTGCCTGGTGCGTTCCACCTCCCGCTCCGCCAGTTCGTTCAGCATATCCAGGTGGCGCACATAGCGCTGCCTTAAAAGATCGTCATTGAACATGGCGATCAGGGTGGGGGAGAGATTGAAGGTGATCCGGAAGTCCACGTTGTCTTCCAGCAGTCTTTCAAAAACCCAGAGCAGCGGCAGGTAGCACTCTGTGACCGCTTCGTGAAACCATTTCTCTTCCAGGAAGTGCTCGTGCTCCGGGTGGCGCACATAGGGCAGGTGGGCATGTAAGACCATTGCGAGGTAACCCTGGGTCATTTAAGGAACCAATCCTTTCGTAACAGAAGTCGGATGGTACTACCACTTCATCGGCGAACTGATCCCGCCACCAGGTCCGCCCGGCCCCACAAATCCGGGTGAACTGATATATTCAGCAGGCCCCATTAATCCGGGCGAACTCGGCCCCGGGTAGATGCCGCCGATCCGCCGGTAGAGCCTGGTGGCGTATTCCGGTAGCAGCAGCCATTCCTCGTCGATCACCTCGGAGATCTGGTCGCGGGGGGTGCTCACGAAGTTGGAGCGGGCCAGAAAGATGTAGGACCCGTCCGGGCGGACCCGGCCCAGCTCGATGCAGAAGGTCCTGTTTGGCTGGCCGGTGCGGATATACCAGTTATTGGCGTAATCGTTGATGGCGATCTCCGCATAATGCCTGCTGTCAAAAAAGTAGAGATTGGTGGCGTCATAGATCCGCAGCACCGGCCAGGACTCATCCAAGGCCTGGCAGCCGTAGCGCCGGGCGATCTCCTCCCGCTTTGCTTCATTGATCTCCCAGTAGACAAACAGCCAGTACGGGTCCCGCACCAGGGCGGTGATCTTGCAATCACCATACGACCAGGGGATACTGGGAGTTTCCCGCCGCAATTCTCCTTCGAAGGTAATCGGCGGCTCGTATCCCCCAACCGGAAACTCCCCGGCGATCTCCATCGCCCCGGTGGCAGTGTCCGCGGTGGCATCGCCCGGAACGATCAGGTCATGGGTTGTCGAAGGCTCGTGTTCCACAACCGTAAACTCTTCAGAGATCTCCATCGCCCCGATGGTTACGTCGGTTACGTCCGCGGGGGCCTCGGTTGGAACACCAAGGCGCTTGGAAAACCGCATCCCTGTTTCAGGATAAGGCCGTTTCAAAAAAGAAAACCGCTTTCTAAACATTAAAACATAGCCTCCTGCACTCAAAATAGCCAGTACCAATACAATTGCTGCCAGCAACAGCAGATCGCTCAGGGCCATATTACTGCTCCCTCCTTTCGGGCGCCATGCCCGGCGCCTCTTGCTTTGTCTGGCTGACCGGCGCCTTTCCTCTGAAGAGTATTTTCAGTACTGACCGGAAAGATTAATTACAGGCATTAATTTGGCACTTTTGTATTATGTCCAAAGCCAAGTTTGATTATTTCACAAAAGTATTTGCATACCGGGAGTGCTGCGCAATGCCAAGGGATCTGGTCTTGGGCAACGGCAACGTGCTGATCAATTTTGATCATGGCATGAACATGCGGGACTTTTTTTATCCGGCGGTGGGGATGGACAATCACATCGCCGGGCACCGCTGCAGCATCGGTTTCTGGGATGACGGACACTTCTCCTGGATGGACGAGGCGACCTGGTATAAGAGCCTCGGCTACCGGGAGGACACCCTGGTGACCCGGGTGGAGGGCCGGAATACGGTCATGGGATTGAGCTTGCAGTTGCAGGATACAGTGCATTATCGCCACGATCTTTTTTTGCGCCTGATGCAGATAACAAACCTGGAGAACAGGCCGCGGACGGTCCGCGTTTTTTTCAATCACGATTTTTCCCTGAGTGGTTTTGACGTGGGGGATACCGCCCTGTACGATCCCGCCCTGCACGTCGTCTACCACTATAAGCGCAACCGATGCTTCCTGATCAACGGGCTGGCCCAGGGCAAGGGGATCTTCCAGTACGCCACCGGACTGAAGCGCTTCGGCTCTGCCGAGGGAACCTGGCGGGACGCCGAGGACGGATGGCTGGAGGGGAATCCGATTGCCCACGGTTCCGTGGATAGTTCTGTCAGCTTCGAACTGCGACTGGAGCCCGGGGCGACGGAGGATCTCTGGTACTGGATCGCCATGGGCGAGGACTTTCAACAGGTGCAGTTCCTCAACCACCTGGTGCTCGAACAGGGGCCGGCGGCGCTCCTGGAGGAGACGGCCAGTTTCTGGAAAGGCTGGGTGCACAAGCAGGACTGGGATTTTGCCGACCTGCCGGTCAAGGTCAGCAGTCTGTTCAAGCGCAGCTTGCTGGTGGTGCGTACCCAGTGCGACAACCGGGGGGCGATCCTGGCGGCCAACGACACCGACATCCTGATGACCGCCCGCGATCACTACAGCTACATGTGGACGCGGGACGGGGCGCTGATTGCAGTTGGCCTGGACAAGGCGGGATATCCGGAGATCCCGCTGCAGTTCTTCAAGATCTGCACGCGGATACTGTCCGAGGGGGGCTATTACTTTCACAAATACAACGCCGACGGCACCCCGGGCTCCAGTTGGCTTCCTTGGGTGCGGGACGGCAAGCCGCAGTTGCCGATCCAGGAGGACGAGACCGCCCTGGTGCTCTACGCCATGTGGCAGCACTACGCTCTCTACCGGGACTACACCCAGATGGAGTCATTCTACTACGATATGATCCGGCGGGCGGCCGATTTCCTGGAACGATACCGCCACCCGGTATGGAAGTTGCCATTGGAAAGCTATGACCTCTGGGAGGAGCGCTGGGGGGTCTTCAGCTTCACCTCCGCGGCGGTATACGCCGGTCTGACGGCGGCGGCCAATTTTGCAGAC
>JBEKFU010000120.1:0-4241 GCA_050013155.1 Thermacetogeniaceae bacterium
GCCCTGCATCATATCGCTGTGCCTGGTTTTGAGTTTGGCTGCCAGCGGTTGCAGCTATTTCTCTTCTCAGCAGAAGCAGCCGCAAGCCGGCGCCTCCGATGGAGGAAGGATCGGACAGGCTCATCAAACAGAGAAGCAGATTGAGCCGTATCCGATCCTGGGCGCATCCAACAAACTGACCGCCAAGGAACGGTCAAGCATGAACAAGTGGCGGGAGGACATTGTCCAGGTGGCCGGGCACAACCCCGGTGAGGTATTTATCAACGGACCGTCGTCAGTGAAAGCGGTCTGCCTGACCTTCGACGACGGGCCGGACGGGGTCTTCACCCCCAAGGTGCTGGATATCCTCAAGCAGTACGGCGTGCACGGAAGTTTCTTCTTCATCGGTCAGCGGGTAAAAAACTATCCTGCCGTGGTCAGGCGCGCCGACCGGGAAGGCAACCTGGTGCTCAACCATACTTGGGACCATAAAGATCTGAGCCACCTGAGCGACTTGGCAATCAGAAACGAGATTACGATGACCGGGGACGAGATCGCCAGCATCACCGGCAAACGCCCGGCTCTCGTGCGGCCGCCGTATGGCGCCGTCAACGACAGGGTGATCAGGGACCTGCAGGGAGGCAATTGCAAGATCGCCATCTGGTCGATCGATACCCTGGACTGGTCCCAGAAGGACAAGGCGAACATCGCCCGGAATGTGATGGACAATGTCAGGCCGGGGGATATCATCCTGATGCACAGCAACGCCGGCCGTCAGGCCACCGTGGATGCTCTCCCGGCGATCATCACCGGCCTGCAGGCAGAGGGGTACGGTTTCCTGACCCTGGCTGATATGCTCAATGTCCCCGCCTACCAATAGCTCGAGAGGATATTTTGGCGGCAACTAATTCTGAACCCAATTAATTGTCTTGACTTCCCCGATCGTTAAGCACTTTTCTCTGTCTTTCTGCTAAAGCCAGTTGGCCCCTGTTTTAGAAAACCGTAAGAGGGATCTACCGATATTTAGCGAAAAATCATGAAGTCAATTATCGTTATTTCTATTCCCGGGGATCCACGGTAAATAGGTTTTGAGGTGGCACATTTGACACAGGGCGCAGAGCAGGTGCTGAAGCAATACTATGGTTACCCTTCTTTCAAGGAAGGTCAACAGCAGATCATCGAAAGCATTATCGAGGGGCGCGACACTCTCGGGATCATGCCGACCGGTGGCGGAAAATCGGTCTGCTACCAGATTCCGGCCCTGCTGCTTACGGGAACCACGATCGTCATCTCGCCGCTGATCTCGCTGATGAAAGATCAGGTAGATGCCCTCAAGAAACTGGGTATACCGGCAGCCTTCATCAACAGCTCACTTGATTACATCGAAGTGGAAGAACGATTTTTCAAGGCGAGGCGGGGGCAATACAAGCTGTTGTATGTGGCGCCGGAGCGGCTGGAATCCCAACGCTTCCTGGCATTGCTGGGGTCATTGAACATATCCCTGGTCGCCGTGGATGAGGCTCACTGTGTATCCCACTGGGGGCACGATTTTCGCCCCAGCTACCTTTCCATTGCCTCTATGCTCCAGGAACTGAACAGCAGGCCGGTGGTCGCTGCCTTTACAGCAACCGCCACACCCGAAGTGAGACGGGATATCGTCGGCCTGCTGCGCTTGAGCGACCCTGATGTTTATATCACGGGGTTCGACAGGCCCAACCTTTCCTTCGCCATCATCCGGGGAGAAAACAAGCGGGATTACCTGCAGCACTACATTCAGATCCACCGGCGCCAGGCGGGGATCATCTACGCTGCCACGAGAAAAGAAGTGGACAACCTGTGCGCCTTATTGCAGAAGAAGGGCATCTCCGCCGGGAGATACCACGCCGGGTTGAGCGACCAGGAAAGAATGGACAGCCAGGAACAGTTCCTCTATGATGACATCCAGGTCATGGCGGCCACGAATGCCTTCGGGATGGGGATAGACAAGTCCAATGTCCGGTACGTGATCCACTTTAACATGCCGAAGAGCATCGAGGCCTACTACCAGGAAGCCGGTCGTGCCGGAAGGGACGGGGAGCCCGGGGAGTGCGTCCTGCTGTTCAGCCCTCAGGATATTCAGATCCAGAGGTTCCTTATCGAACAATCAACGGTGGCGCCCGAAAGACAGGCGAACGAATATCACAAATTACAGATCATGATCGACTACTGCTATACCTCAGGGTGCCTGCGCAACTACATCCTCAACTATTTTGGAGAGCAGATTTTCGGGGATTGCCACCGGTGCAGCACCTGCAACGATGACCGGGAACTCACGGATATCACGGTGGTGGCTCAGAAGATCTTTTCATGCATCATCCGCATGAGGGAGAACTTCGGAAGGATCCTGGTGGCTGAAGTCCTCAAGGGGTCGAAGAGCAAGAAAGTGCTGCAGTTCGGGCTTGACCGGCTGCCGACGTACGGATTATTGCAGGACATGACGGAAAAGGAGATCGTCGATCTCATCAATGTCCTGATTGCGGAAGGATATCTCTCGTTGACGGAAGGACAGTATCCGTTGCTGAGGTTGACCGGCAACGCCGCCCCCGTTTTAAACGGGCAGGCCAACGTCTTTCAGAAGGTACAGCCAAGAAAACAGGCTGTCATGGCGGATGATTTGCTGTTCGAGCGCTTGCGAATGCTGCGCAAAGAATTGTCCGCCCGGGAGAACGTTCCGCCATATATCATCTTCTCTGACAGTACCCTGCATGAGATGGCCCGCTCGTGCCCGGCCGATACGGAGTCCCTGCTCTCTGTCAAGGGAGTGGGGGCCGCCAAGCTTGACCGCTATGGCGCTCAATTCCTAAAGGTGATCGGCGACTACTTGCAGGCAAATAAGTCAGAATGAATTGCCGGCTTCCTAAGATTATGCGATACTGACCTCCGATCTCGCTTCCATCTTAGTCCATCCCTCTACGAAAACCCTATATCACACTTTCCATGAGAGTTCTTCCAAAGTTGAGGTATAATTGCTCTTACGAGGTTGATAGGAAGGGAAGAAGCAAGCAAATGCGGTATAACGACGTGATTCCGTTGATCGGAGCCCGGAGCCGTGTTCAGCTTCATGATGCGGTAGGTGCGCTGGATCTGCGCCTCTCTCCGGCCGAACTGGCCCTTATTGAAACAGCTATCCCTGAAGGTGCTGTGGCCGGGGATCGCTACAATACACCGCAGATGGCGTTGCTCGACAGCGAGCGATAATGGGGGTCTTTCTTGCCAATGAACTCTTGGGCATCAAGGTTAATTTATAATTTGAGGTGATTGGAATGGAAACCATTAAAGCAATAGCAAAGAGAAAAACGACCAGAAAGTATTTGCAGGGGCAAATAGCACAGAATGCGCTGGAAACTATTCTATTTGCAGGCTGTTCAGCTCCTGTAGCAGGAAACGATTGGCATACAATGCAACTAGTTGTGATCCAAAATAAAGAATTATTAAGCCGAATATCAAAAGCCGGAAACATTGGTAGAAAAAAGGCGCGTGATCCATTATATGGAGCCCCGACGCTTATATTGATCGCATCAGAAATTTATTGTCCCTACCCGTTTCATGCAGGACAGCAGAATGCTGCGTGTATTGGAGAAAATATGTGTATTGCAGCATCGGATTTAGGGGTCGGCTCAACATATTTAACCGGATTCTTACCGGGGTTTAATGCTGATAGCGAACTGGTAAAAGATGCGGGCGTGCGGGAAGGCTTTAAGACCATGGCAGCAATTGCTTTAGGATATCCTGAAGTGAAAGATGAAAGCGAGAAAAAAATGGATCATCAAGAGATTATCACATTTATCACAGATGACTACCCGCTCTAATACCCCCGCTTCCTCCGCATCCGGGCTTACAGCCCGGCCTGAAGACGAACGTCACGGGCGTGTTCCTTATGACCAAGGCCGTGGTTCCCCACATGCTCAAGCAGGGTTGGGTAGAGTTATTAACGTTTCCATGAACTACGAAACGATGAAGCGAAAAGGGTTTTCCCCTTACGGCCCTTCCAAGGCAGCACTGGAATCAATGAGTAGTTGCTCACCACATCTATTTGCGGACGCCATTCTTTATAGATCCTTGCCCCTGAAAACCTACCCCTTCATGGGGTAGGATGAAAGGGGTAGCCTTCCGAGATGCGATTAGTATGTTTACAAACAGTTGTGCCCATGGTATAATATACCTAGTTCTTTGACAATCAGCAGGGGGTTGCAGCGGGTCAATGGGCCGTTGCGTAAAACTGA
>JBEKFU010000121.1:0-4047 GCA_050013155.1 Thermacetogeniaceae bacterium
CGCCGGCGCATCAGCTTGTTGCGGGCAAAGCCATCCTGCCAGCGCAAGGCCTCGGTAGGATCGTCGATCTGCACGAGGTTGAGCAACAGGGAGGCGTCTTCCCAGCGCAGTACCGGTACTTCCACCATAGTGCGCTGTTGGGAATCTGCCGGGTGCATGATCTGGTCGTCACCAGGCCTCCAGCCCTCGGTGATCAGGTGCCAGACTCTGTCCTGCGGGCTAAACAGCAACTGCGCCGCCACCATCGCCATGATCCCCATCACCTTGCGGCCGCCAGAGATGCAGAGATGAACCACTTTGCCAGTTTTTTTCGCATCCCTGATCTTTTGATAGAAAAGCTGCAGCAATGCTTGTACATCTGAATTATTCCGGAAATCTTGAATTTCTCCGTATTGCCCATGCAAACTCAGGGTATCCAGGGTGATGTCTCCGTAAAATCCACTCTCGAATTCGGCCTTTACCCTTTTTAACGCATCCAGAACTACGGGGGCGACCGTATAGACCACGGCTACCCGGTCAATGTTATGACCTGAGCTTAGCAGGGAATCAAGCGCGATCGTGATCACCTGTGGCTCTGAACCGAGGGTAACAATCAACAATTCCGGGTTTACACTGTTCATCAGACCAGGCCTCGATATCTTCCAGGGTTATCTGCAACTTCTTTTTCCGTCTTCGACATTATATTGTATATTCCTGCTATTTTTGTTGCATTGCAGTTGTTTTTGGAAGAATTTCTTTCAAGTCAGGTTTGCTTTTACCGGCCTCAATACCATTACTTAACTCCCGCAGGGTGACGTGACATACGGCAGGGTGTTTCCTGCATCAATTGCATTCTAACAATGAAAATGGACACATAAGTGTCCATAATGATCATTTTTTCGGTAAGGGCTCCAATCCGGCCAGGGAGACGCATCTGCCTATCGCACCGTCCCCAAGAACTCTGATATCGCGTCGTGATCCAGGGACGTAGCCGCTCTTACCCCACCGCTTCAAAGAAGCGGGGGCATTAGAGCGGGCAGTCATCGTGGTAAATTCTAATTCAATCCCATCCTGCTCCTTCTTGGCCGCTCCTTTTCTCAGTAATCCAGAAACCATGGTTCGACATTTTTCAAGCAAAATATTTTTCTGGGTTGCCTTTTTCCAGTTGACGTAATATACTGAATCCGACAACTGAATAAAACATTCCTTCGTTAGGTGAGGCTTCTGCGTAGACAGACGCCACTGCCCGGAAACGTCGAAAGACGCCAAATGGGTCAACAGGTATTACCGGCTTAAGGTTCTACCTAATGTGGCTGAGAAAGACTATCTCTAAGCTGCGCACGTGTCAAAACTCGACGAGTGGGGGGATGAGGTTATAAGCATTTATGAGACTGAGTCTTCCCGCGGGAAGACTTTTTTAATTGCTTAAATATTGCATCACTGCCATTTCAAAAGTCAGAGGCCAGATTTCGGATGTCAGAAAAAGTTTTAGAAGCAGTAGTTACAGCAGCAATAGAAAGCACGCAGGTCTCGTATCCGACCTCCGGATTAAAAGAGCGATTCTAGGCAGATTAATACCGGGGCGCCAGTCCCGCTGGGCGAGGAGGGGAAGGCTATGAAAAGGATCACATCGCAGAGGGAATTCTTCTTGAGTCAGACGCTCGGCAAGCCGATCTACGACCGAAACGGCAAGCTGGTCGGTCGCCTGCGGGACATGGCGGTGCGCTGGGATAACCACTATCCCAGGGTGACGGGGATCAAGTTCGCCAAGGACGTCCAGAAGCACATCGGGATCAGCCAGATCGAACAATGGGACGAGCGTGGCATCAGGCTCAACGTGGCCTTCACCGATGAATTGCAGCTCCTCACCGAAGAGGAGCTTTACGTCGGCAAGTGGCTGCTCGACAAACAGATCATCGACACCAAGGGTTCCAAGCTGGTGCGGGTCAATGACATCATGATGGCCTGGATCGCGAGCGGCCCCACCCACGACCTGATCCTGGTGGCGGTGGACGTGGGCGTGCGCGGCCTGCTGCGCCGCATCGGCGTGGAAATCCTGGTCAGGGGATGGCCGCAGAACCTGGTTGACTGGAAGTACATCAAACCGCCGGAGTCCAAGATGGACAACCTGCGCCTGACCCTGGAGCATCCCTCGCTGAAAGACCTGCACCCGGCAGACCTGGCCGACATCATCGAGGATATGGACAGCGTCAGCCGGACCCAACTGCTGGCCGGCCTCGACCGTCAGACTGCCATCGAGGCCCTGACCGAGGCCGATCTGGACACCCAGGTGGAGATCATCACCGATATGGACAGCACCAGCGCCTCCGAGATGCTGGCGGACATGCCGCCGGATGAGGCGGCGGACATCCTTGGTGAACTGTCTGAGGAGAAATCCAGCGAATTGTTGAACCTGATGGACAAGGATGAGGCGGAGGACGTCCGGGAACTGATGGAGTATGAGGAAAACACCGCCGGCGCCCTGATGACCACGGAGTTTATCTCCTTCCCGGCAGACACCACCGTCGAGGGCTGCATCAACCGGCTGCGCCAACTGGCGCCCTCGGCCGAGACGATCTATTACCTCTACATTATCGACCATTCGGAGGCTCTCATGGGAGTGGTGTCGCTGCGCGACCTGATCGTCGCCCAACCTCAAACAGAGTTGGGCGCCATCATGCGCTCCCGTGTCGTCACCGTCCGGGGAGACGACAATATAAAGAGGGTGCAGGAGACGGTCACCAAGTACGACCTGTTGGCGCTGCCGGTGGTGGATGAACATGGTGTGCTGCTGGGGATCATCACGGTGGACGACGTCATGGAGACAGTGTTCCCTGACCGCGGCGGGCTGGAGAGCTTCACCGACTTCATGACTCACAGCAAGTCCTGGATGAGGTGGAAGCCGTGAAAACATTTAAGAAATTCAACCTGTTGCTACCGTCTCTGATCCTGTTCCTGGCGATCATGGGTCCGGGGATCATCACCGCCAACGTGGACAACGACGCCGGCGGCATCACCACCTATTCGGTGGCCGGGGCCTCTTTCGGATTGAAGCTGCTCTGGATTTTCATCCCGATGACCATCGCCCTGATCGTCACCCAGGAGATGTGCGCCCGCATGGGCGCCGTCACCGGCAAGGGCCTGTCCGACCTGATCCGGGAGCGCTTCGGTGTCAAGGTGATCATGTTCGTGATGGCGGCCTTGTTGATAGCCGATCTGGGCAACACATTGTCCGAGTTCGCCGGCGTGGCTGCCAGCGGAGAAATCTTCAACATCTCCAAATACATCCTTGTGCCAATCGTCGCCTTCCTGGTCTGGTTTATTGTGATCAAGGGTTCCTACAAGATGGTCGAGCGCGTTTTCCTGGTAGCCTCCGCCCTGTACCTGTGCTACATCCCCTCGGCGATCATGGCCAGGCCCAACTGGGGAGCCGTGTTCAAGGCAATGGTCGTGCCATCCTTCAGCTTCAGTCCGGTCTACCTGGCCATGCTGATCGGGCTGATCGGGACGACTATCACCCCCTGGATGCAGTTCTACATCCAGTCGGCAGTGGTGGAGAAGGGAATCACCGCCAAGGATTACGCATACTCCCGGACGGATGTGATCGTGGGCTGCTTCATGACCGACATCATCGCCTTGTTCATCGTGGTGGCCTGCGCCGCCACGCTGTTCGCACACAACATTCAAATTGCAACAGCCAAGGATGCGGCCATCTCCCTGCAGCCGCTGGCCGGCAGGTGGGCCGGCCTGCTGTTCGGCTTCGGCCTCTTCAACGCCTCGGTCTTCTCGGCCTCGATCCTGCCCCTGGCCACTTCGTACTATGTCTGTGAGGCGCTGGGTTTCGAGGGCGGCATCGACAAGACGTGGAGCGAGGCCCCGGTCTTCTACTGGCTGTACACCAGCCTGGTGGTCATCGGGGCGGGGCTGATCCTGATCCCGAACGCCCCGCTGATCGCTATAATGCTCTGGTCTCAGGTGGCCAACGGGGTACTGCTGCCCTTCATCCTGATCTTCATGCTGATCCTGATCAACAACAAGGATATCATGGGCCGGTTCACCAACTCCCGG
>JBEKFU010000122.1:0-5319 GCA_050013155.1 Thermacetogeniaceae bacterium
TTCAGTGTGTGCCGGGCAGAAGAAACCGTTTCTTCCGTCTGGCAGCAGGCGGGTGGTCATCTGTCCACAGAGTGGGCAGACCGGTGTTTCCAGGCGGTGGGCGAACGGGTTGTATAGCAGGGTGGTGTTTAATGTCTGGTCCCTGTGCTGCAGTTCCAGCCTGACGTGCAAGCGCGGCAGGCGATACTCCACCAGGTGATCGAGGTAGAGATCCACCTCCTCCGCGTAGCGCTCCAGGGTATCCTTCTCCCGGCGCTGGTGGTCGGCCTGCACCGCCTCCAACTGCTTCTGTAAACGCCCTCTTTTGACCTCATCATCAGTGGCAGCCAGCTTCCTGGCGATCTCTGAGGCGAGCCCTGTGTAGTAACCAGTGACCTTAGCCACCTCGCCGGCAAGCCTTCTTGCCGTCTGGGCCTGGAATGCGGCAGCGCGTTCCCTGGCCTGCCTTTCTGCGTCCTGGCGGGCAGTTTGGTATAATTCCGGCCAGTCCAGGGACTTTGCCCGCGGCAGATCGACCTGCCGCTCTCCGGTGGCTACCACCCCGTTCCACCAACTGGCAAAATCAGGCGCCACCAGGCCGGTGTGGCTGTCCACGACCACCGCCACCAGGTCCTCCGTCCTCTCGTAAGAGCGGAATACGGCGCGAAAGTAGAAGCCCCGGAAACTGTGCTCTTCGAGCCACTGGTGCACTACCTTCGGCGGGCGGCAGCGCACGAACTCCACCCGGTTATGGATCTCCCGCTCCAGACGCCCTCCTGGTTTACTGCCCGTATCGGGGCCGTAGAGGATGGTATAACGCCCATAATCGGCGGCCAGCCTGGCCACCTCGTCCAGGAAGGTACTGCCGTAGGTGACGAGGATAGCTGACGGGTTCTCCCGGGCAACTTCGGAATCGAAGGCCAGCAGAAGATGATCCTCGAAGATGGGGCTCAGTTCGCCATCCAGCAGCGCCTCCACCAGTTCGTAGCCGGCCTCCTCGAAAACTGCCCCGGACCGCACCAGGTAGGCGGCGACAAACGAACGCAGGTTTATTGTCTTATCGCTCAGCATGACCGGTCGCTCCTCTTTGTATAACACACTGCCAGCCTACTCCTTGTCCGGCAGCAGCGCTCCCAGCAGCTTCTCGTCGAGCGCCTTCACCGCCAGGTACTGCTCTTTGGCTGTGAACAGCCTGTCGCCCAGGTCTGACAACCGGGACTGCAGGTTGGTATCGTCGAGGGCGCGCGCCCAGATATCCATGATGATGTCTTCGAAATCCCGCTTCTCGCGCAGGTTGCCGAGGATCATGTCCAGTTCCCCCACCACCAATTGGAACATGTTGATCTTGGCGTCCAGCAGTTCCAGGATGTGGGCCTCGACTGTTCCGGCGGCCGACAGGTTGTAGATCGAGACGTCCCTGGTCTGGCCAATCCGGTGTAGGCGCCCGATCCGCTGTTCGATGCGCATCGGGTTCCAGGGCAGGTCATAGTTGACGATCACATTGCAGAACTGCAGGTTGCGGCCCTCGCTCCCCGTTTCGGTGGAGACCAGGATGCGGGCGTTCCCGGCAAAAGCCTGTACCTGCTCCTCCTTCTCCGCCCGCCGCATCCCGCCATGCAACTGGGCTACCCGGAAACCCTCGCCCTGCAGGAGGTCGGCCAGAAAACGCAGGGTGGCCCGAAAGCAGGTGAACACCACGACCTTGTCCGGGATGGTTTTCAGAAGGCGCACCAGGGCGACGGCCTTGGCCCGGGATGCCACCTCTCTGGCCTGTCCGGCCAGGGTGCCGCAGACCTGGCGCAGGGAGTGGGTATGCGCCTCTTCTGCAGCTATTTTTTCCAGCGTGGGCAGCACCGCCTCAATACTGCTGCCCACCTCGCGCTGCAGCGTTTTCAGCACGAACTGGGTAACCCCGCCGGACGGGTGCCCGCTTGCGGGCGCGGAGGACTCCGCGGCGTAGTGACCGCGCACGAAAACAGTCAAGCGTTGATAGAATGACGCCTCGTCCGGCGACAGGGCGACCTCGATCACCTCGGCGCGGCGCCTGGCCGTGATGGCGCCGGTGTCGCTGCGCCTGTTCCGGACCATCACCTCCCGCACCAGCTTTTTCAATTCTTCCGCGTTTTTTGGCTGCAGCGGGTCGCCGCGGGTGAGGTACTTGCGCTTGAAAGAGGCGGAGGTCTCCAGTTGGCCGGGCTGTAGTAGCGTGATCAGGTTGAATAGTTCTTCCAGGTCGTTTTCCACCGGCGTGGCGGTCAGCAACAGGATGTATTTCTTCTTGAGCCGGCTGACCAGTTGGTAGGCCAGGGTTTTCTGCTGTTTCAGGTGGTGCGCCTCGTCAACGATCACCAGGTCGTAGACCGGTTCCAGCGCCTTTGCCTGGTGCGGCTCCCTCTTAGCGGTATCGAGGGAGGCGATGATATACGGGAAAGTTGCCCAGGGACTGGCGGCGGACCTGAACTGGGGAGCGTCGTAGGTGATGAAGTCCAGGTTGAACTTGGTCTGCAACTCCAGGCGCCACTGTTCCACCAGCGAGGGCGGCGTCAGCACCAGCACGTGCCGCGCCAGGCCGCGCAGGATGTATTCCATCATGATCAGGCCGGCCTCGATCGTCTTCCCCAGTCCGACCTCGTCGCACAGCAGGGCACGCCCCCGCAGATTATTCAAAACGTGGCGCACGGTGGCCAACTGGTAGTCCAGCATCCGGATGTCTCGGGCGGCGCCCGGTGAGAGCAACGTGTCGAAACCGGGTGCCAGGAGCAGGCCAAGCGCCTGGCGGTGCAGGAAGAGGTCGGCGGGTGGCGAGATGGCGCCACTTACGGCCAAGTTTAGAACAGCGGCATCCGCCTCCGGGGCAAAAGTTACCTTGATTGGCGGTGCTTCGATCTCCGGTGGCCTGATTGTGGCCGGGGAAGACTCCGTGGCCCGGTGGTCATAGAGGCGCCGCGCCGTTCCGGCGCTGGGCGCTGCCGAAACCTTCTCACGGCCGGAAATGCCTGCCCCCGTCCGTCTGGCGCCAAGCTGCGGTTTCCTGTCTCTCCTGCCGGTCATAGCGCCGTTTTTACCGCTGGCTGCCCCGGGCCGTACTGGCGCCACCTCGCTTGAGGACCGCCTCCCTGGGCTGCCAGTAAGTGGCGGGCACTTCTTCTTTTTGACTTTACCCTTAGATGATCCTCTACCGGTTGCTAGGTACTTGAGGGCATACTCCATCACAGGCTGCAGCAGAAACTCCTCTATGGGCTGATTTGCCTGTTTTTCTCGCAACTTTTTGAGGCGCGCCATCTCACGCCTCGCCTCACGTGATTCTTGCGGGGTATTGTCGCCCGGGTGCTCCTGTTGGCTGTCCGGGGCGCCTGTCCCTTCCGCCGGGACAGGCGTATCCTGGCTTTCAAAGAGGCCGGGCTGGGCGTACGACGGCTGCCCACCTTTCAGGCTGTCGCCCCGTGCCGGCGCTGCTGTCGCCGCCGCTTCCTCCCGCCCGGCATCAGCAGCGCTGTCTGCTTGCCTGGCGTCCGGCGCAGCCGGACGGACTGGATAGCTCTCTTGTCTGTTGCTTTTGTCCCGCCGCTTCAAGGAAGAACGATCATCCCTTCATGGGCTCACTCAGTTTTGCTGCCCTGGATTCCTGTCCTGGTGCCCGCACTGCCTGAGGCATCCCGACAGGCGGCCTGATCCGCAACCGGCCCAGCTCTCACCCGGCACATCTTGCCAGGTCTCTGGAGATAGATTCGGTTTATCTCGGCGAGATCCCTTCTGCGTTGGACAGTTTCGTTTTTGGAGTTGCGGCGTCAAGGACATGGGCTCCCAACGGTTGACGGCATCGTCCACGGCCTCGCGGGAGAAACAGCCGACCGTATTGTCATCGCCAGAATACTACATTAACCCAAATGGTTCAATGGGATGTGACCAGTCCCTGGATATCAGCACAACATCCTTGAAACCGGCCGCCACAAAGATGCCGTTGGCATAGACCACATCAAAACCGCTGGATGGGTTTTTAGGGATCTGGGCCGTCCAGGTCTTAGCATCCGGAGAGATTAAGATGGCGCCGCCGATGGGCGGGCAAGGGGAAAAGGTAATTTGACGGCGAACTAATAGACATGGATATAGGATTCTGACGCTATCCGATTAACACCCCGATCTGCTTCATGCAGCAGTATCGATTTACAGCAACCACCGTATCTGGCAGTTCTGTTTACCACGATGACTACCCGCTCTAATGCCCCCGCTTCTCTGAAGCGGTGGGAATCATCTATACTCCAAATTCAAATGTAAGATTTCATGCTGGGCCTGCGTATTGTAAGTAAGCCCAGCTGGGAAAGGCGGAAACATGTTGGAAGGGCATCCTACCGACCAGGGTTTGGTCAGGCAGACGCTGGAGGGTGATCTGCAGGCCTTCGAGATGATCGTCGAGCGTCACCAGCAAGCGGTGTACCGCATCCTGTACCGGTTGCTGAGAAATAAGCAGGAGGCTGAAGATATTGCCCAGGAGACTTTTTTGAGGTGCTACCGTCACCTTGGGAAGTTCGATCAGGACCGGCCCTTCGCGCCCTGGCTGTACCGGATTGCCACCAACCTGGCCCTGAGCAGTCTCCGGCGCCTTTCCAGGCATCAGGCCATACCGTGGGATGCCTGCGACAACCGGGCCTCGGAGACACAAACTGTGGATTCGGGCCAGCAGTACAACCTGGCATCCAGGGAGGGGCCGGGCCGGAGCCTCGATCCCGAGGCGGCGTGGGAAAGAAAAGAGGTCCGGTTGGAGATCGTCAATGCCCTGAAAAATCTCAAACCACCCGACCGGTTGATCGTCATCCTGCGCTATTTTGAAGAGTTGAGCTACAAGGAGATCGCCTACATCATGCAGACCAGGCGCAACAGTATCGAGGTCCGCCTGTTCCGGGCCAGGCAAAAGCTGCGCAGCATGATGACACTGCAACTGGATTGGGAGAATACCCGGTATCATCAACAGGAAGGAGGAGAAGCTACATGTACACCTGCAGGGAAATAGAAAAACTCCTCGATACCTACACCGACGGTGAACTTGATGAGCCGCGCCAGCTCAGGGTGGAGGCCCATCTCCGGTGTTGCGCCCTCTGCAGCCGGCTGGCGCGCTGCAAGGAAGAAGAAGCACGGCTGATCCGCTCTGGCGATCCAGTGCCTGCGCTCTCTGCCGGCTTTACCGGGCAGGTCATGTCGAACCTGACCCGTAGCGACTTCCGGACGCGGGGGGAAGGCTTTTTTTCACTGGGAAAGGTGCTCGCCAGACCCTGGCTGGCCCCCGCCCTGGCCGGCCTGATGCTCCTGGTGACGGTCTCCTGGGCGGCATCGAGACACTTGCTG
>JBEKFU010000123.1:0-6207 GCA_050013155.1 Thermacetogeniaceae bacterium
CCGCTCCAGCAGGTAGGTCCCCTGCTCACACGCCCGGCCGGCCAGATCGTCCTCCACCAGGATCTGAATAGCGGTGATGCCGGCAGCGGCTGCCCGGGTGTTGCCACCGAACGTGGAAGTATGCAGCAGGCACCTGTCAAAACCACCGTAAGCCTTATCCCAGATCTCCTCTGTCGTCGTAAAAGCAGCGACCGGCACCACGCCGCCCCCTAGGGATTTTGCGGTACAGATGACGTCCGGAATCACCTTTTCCTGCTCGCAGGCGAAGATGGTGCCGGTGCGCCCGAAACCGGTCTGGATCTCATCGACAATCATCAGGGCGCCGTGCTGCTTACAGAGCCGCCGCACCTCCACCATATATCCGGAGGGAGGAATGCGCACGCCGCCCTCGCCCTGGATCGGTTCGAGGATCACCGCGGCAGCCTCGCCTTTTCTGAGTTCCCGCTCCAGGGATTCCTGGTCACCAAAGGGCACCATGACGCACTCGGGAACCAGGGGCGCAAAGGGCGCCTGGTATTTACTGCGTCCGGTTACGGAGAGGGCGCCCATGGTCTTGCCGTGAAATGCGCCTTCGCAGTAGATGATCCGCTTCTTTTTAGTGGCCGCCTTGGCCAGCTTCAGGGCGCCCTCCACCGCCTCGGCGCCGCTGTTGCTGAAAAAGCTCCTTTGCAGGCCACCGGGCATGATTGCCGCCAGGTTATGCGCCAGGACGGCGCTGAGGGTCCCCAGTGAGGCCTGCAGCAGGTTGGGGGCAGTGTTCACTCGCTCCAGGGCGGCATTCAGGCGGGGGTCGTTATGCCCGAAGTTGAGAGCGCCATAACCGCCTAAGAAATCCAGGTACTCGACGCCATCTTCATCCCATACCCTGACTCCCTCCGCCCTGACGAAACGCTTGTCAAACTTCAGCAGTCCCAGCATGGTAGCCAAACTCGGGTTCATGAAGCGCTTGTACAGATCTTGAATGTCCTGCCGCTTAAGACTCAAACCTTCTTCCAGAGTAATCAGGTCATACTTTTTCAATAACCTCACATCCCATCATTTACTATTGTAAGAATACATCACCACAGAAAAAAATTAAAGCAACCGGCTTTGTGTAAGAACCGGGAGATGGCTGCAAGCTGTTATGCAGGCTTTATTCCTTGCAGCCAACGATCAGAGGCAAGCGTAGGCGCCAGCCGGGGGATACAAATCCTGTTGGATATCGGAGACGCGGAGGGCGTCATGGATGGAGGGTCTCCTTTGCCTGGGTTGCCTTCCAACATCTTCTAAACATAGATATGTTTTTCATTATTTTTTTGCAGGAATTAGTCGCTGTATATCGAATAACAAATAAACTAAAAGGGGGGTTGGATTTATGAGAAAAGCTTGTTTTTTGATTGCTGCCGTGTTTGTTCTCGCTCTGGCATTAGGTTGTGTCGCCTGGGCAAGCGATACGCCCCAGGCTGGCACATCCACTGTCGGACAAAGTGTGTATGGCGTTGCCGGACAGGTGTATAGCACCGGCGCACCACAGGCTGCCATTCTGTTCGTAATTGGGCAAAAGTCGTACACCGTTGACGGCAACGTTTATAGCATTGATGCAGCGCCATTTATCGAAAATGGCAGAACGCTTGTGCCTGTACGCTATCTGGGCGATGCCATCGGCGCAACCACAAACTGGGACGGCACGACAAAAACAGTGACCTTGACCAAGGGTGATACAGTCTTAACGCTTGTAATAGGAGAGAGCAACATTACGGTCAACGGTCAAGCCAGCCCGCTGGATGTCGCCCCGGTGATCCAAGACGGGCGGGCATATCTACCAGTTAGTGCTATAGCCCAAGCCTTTGGATACACTGTTAGCTGGGATCAGGCGACACAGACTGTGAGCCTCACACAAGAGTAGCTGCCCATCAAGAAAGGTATCTAAACTAAAAACAGAAGATAATTCTGAGGATGGTTATGTAGCCATCCTCTTTTTTGTACGAGGTCGCCAATGCTTCGATCCTGCACCAAAACCCTGAAGCGCTATGCCTTTGTCTTGACCGAGAGCGAACTGGTGGTGATGTTCAGGAGCATCAAGGTTCATATGAGGCGCCAGCCAGTAAGCTACGGCGGGAGAAAGATTCTTATTCAAGACCGTGGCTCTCACGTTTAACAGAACTGAGAATCCACTCAAAGTTAAAGGCTTCCGAACTCCGGAAGCCTTGATTTATCTGGTGGACGTGAGGGGATTCGAACCCCTGACCTCACGGATGCGAACCGTGTGCTCTCCCAGCTGAGCTACACGCCCTATTTACCCTGATTCCATATTACCTTGCAACGCCGACCATGTCAAGGCAAGATCGGCATCGGCAGCATCTGGCATATGCTCCTAAAACGGGTTCCTGCGTATCCCCTCCACGATCTTCTCCCTGATTCCCTGGCGCACGAGACCTTCGACGGTCTTGAAATCCAGATGGGGGTAGGCATCCATGATCTCTTTCCCCAGATCTGCGCCCTCTCTTAGCAATCCGGCCTTTTCCAACAGCTCAATTGTACGTGCGTCAGTTTTGCCAAGTCTGATAAATTCGTCATAGAGTCCCAGCAACTCCACCCATAAATCGCGCCCAAGCTCCTCTTTCTGCTCCATTGGCCTTCTCCTTCGACAAATTAAATATTTAGCTCATGCCTCTAAACATTTGTTTACGCAATCCTTCATAGACCACTATGGCCACAGAATTGGCCAAGTTCAAGCAGCGGACTCTTTCGAACATGGGAATTCTCATACACCTGTCCATGTTGGTATCTATCAGTTCCTGCGGCAGACCTGCAGTCTCCCGTCCGAAGACCAGAAAATCGCCGGGCTGATAGTCGAACTCGGTATAATAACGGCTGCCTGCGGTGGTAACGAAGAAATACCTGCCGCCATTCCAGCGCCCGAAGAACTCTTGCAACGAATCGTATCTGCAAATGTCCACCAGGCGCCAATAATCAAGTCCGGCCCGCTTGAGATAGCGGTCCTGCAGCGAGAAGCCCAACGGCCCTATCAGGTGCAGCGTACATCCTGTAGCTGCACAAAGACGTGCAATGTTTCCGGTATTCTGAGGTATTTCCGGTTGATACAAAACAACATTGAACATGGCTTTCCCCGAAACGAATTATAACCCCTTTAACGGTTGCTGTCCATGTCGTAAGCCTATTTTGCATAATTATACATCATTAAATATTTATGCATAATGTGAAATATTGCGTAAAAATATATAAGAGCTTCTGAATAAATATGCAGTTTTGCTCTCTCATGCCTGCCAGCCATATACTGCATTCTGATAAAGGCTTTCTCACAGGCGCCGTCATCTGAGCCGTTCCGCTTAACTATCCATGATGAAAATAAAACTGCCACCGTTATTTCCGGCAGCAGTTGTTTGACCTCAGTTCAAACAGAGTCAGGAACCTGGATGCCCCTTGCTTTTAGGGCTTCTATGGCCGGGCATATCGGGGAAAAGTGCTTTAAAGAAAGAAACGGAGGTCTCCCCCATGACCCGGTATCCATCCAGATTGGGGTGAACACCGTCAAGATAGAGATCATCCCTCATTCTTTATGCCAACAACCGGCAGGATCTTGTTGGCAAGTGCGCTTGCAACCATCTGCTCCAGGAAAAACACCGACATCGAACAGGAGACTTCTTCCCGATAGGCGTCATTGGTGCCACCGAGGATGACCACGGTTTCGGGTTTTTTGGCCAAAACATCCCTATCAAACCTGGCCGCCATGTCCTCCATGGTATTGCCGTTAACCCCCGCATTGGAGAGGCTCAGCCCACAGACCCTGGATAAATAGGTGACCCATGAAGTGTGAGGACCGTAAGGATAGCCGTAGGTAAGGCTGTCGCCCAGACACACGATCTTGCCTGGCATTGAATCTCCCCTATCTCAATATTCTCCCGTGCGCCGCATTCTTTCAGGCCAGGCGTAAGCCCGGATGCGGTGGACCTGATATCTCCTGAAAGCGCGCCCTATCAAACTGGATCTCAGGATGATGTCAACCGCTCTCCACGGCCAGCTTCTCCAGCTTGACCAACTGCTCCCTCTGCCCGATGCAGATCAAAACATCGCCCGGCTTGATAAACTCATCATCACCAGGTACTCCGGTAATTTCTCCTTGCCGCACGATGGCGATCACGATTGCCCCTGTACGGTCCTTGATTGCAGCCTGCCTCATTGTCTGACAGCACACGCTGGAGTTATCCGGTACAGATATCTCCTCAATCTCGATATCGTTGCCCTGTCTGGTCATGATAGTGTCTACAAACTGGACGGTGGCAGGTCTCAGAATAGAGGTGGCCATCCGTCGACCCCCTAGCGCTTCTGGCGCCACCACTCTGTCTGCGCCGGCGCGCAACAGCTTGCTTTCGGAGTCTCTCCTGTTAGCGCGAGCAACAACGATGATGTCAGGTTTCAATTCTTTTGCAGTCAGGCTGATAAAAACATTATCTGCATCGGAGGGCAAGGCGGCGATGATCCCTCTGGCCTTATGAATGCCAGCTCCGATGAGAACCTCATCGTTGGTGGCATCCCCTTCTATGACAAGCAGATCCTGACCCTGGAATTCTTGAATAATACCCTGGTCTTTTTCAATGACCACAAATGGCACCCGATCCTGTTTCAGGTGATGAATGACCTCTGATCCAACCCGGCCGGCCCCGCAGATCAGTATATGTTTTTCGAGCTTGGCAATCCTTCTTTCCATGCTGTGCCTCCCCAGCAGATCGCTTACTCTGCCCTCGACGATCATAGCGATCCCGTTGCTTAAAACATAGAGCATATAACCGATCCCCACCAACAGCATGACCATCATGAAGATTTTACCGCCGGCGGTGACAGGAACATAATCGCCATAGCCCACCGTTGTCAAGGATTCAATAATATACCAGAGGGCATTGAGAAGGGAGTAGCCCTCGAAAAACCTGATCCCGACGACGCCGACTATGATTATCAAAACAACGCCCACCAGTAGGCGCATCCACAACTGAAACTTGAACTCTTTCAGTTTCATGCCAGAACTGCTATGCTCCTTCTTTGGACAGCAACCAGGCCTCATTTACCAGCCGAGCAACCAGATCCGAAAAAGATATACCCACCGCTTTGGCTGCATCAGGGAACAGGCTGGTTTCCGTCAGCCCGGGGATCGTATTGACTTCAAGCACATATGGGATATTCTCACGGCTGACCATGAAATCAACCCGGGCAAACTGCCTGCAGTTAAGGGCCTGGTAAGCCCGCAGGGCTATCCGTTCGATCTGCAGGGCGGTTTCGGGCGCGACCCTGGCTGGTATGATATGGTGGCTCAAGCTTTTGCTATACTTTGCCGTATAATCATAGAAGCCGGTTTCGGAAACAATCTCGATCAAGGGAAGAACTTCCGGGTCCCTGGTACCCAACACAGAGGCAGTGACCTCGATTCCGGCAATAAATTGCTCAACGATGACCTGATCGTCGAACCGTAGGGCCAGATCTAAGGCCTGTTCCAGATCAACTTCTCGCTCGACCTTGGTAACTCCTATAGTCGAGCCCTGGCGGGACGGCTTCACGATCACCGGATAGGAAAACAATCCGCCCAACTCATCCCGCGCCCTTTCATGGTCGGAGATCTCTTCCTTCCGGAAACTTCTATGGGCTGGTGTTGTAATCCCCTCTGCCAGGAATACTTTCTTGGACATCACCTTATCCATGGCCAGAGCGCTGGACAGGACTCCAGAACCCGTATAGGCATACCCCAGCACTTCCAGCAAACTCTGGATTGTCCCGTCCTCTCCGAATTTGCCGTGGAGAGCGATGAAGACCACGTCGGGGTTAAACTCTTCCAGACCACTGATAAACTTGCCGGCAGGATCGAACTTTCTTACAGCGAAGCCCCTCTCGGAGAGGGCATTAGAGATCTGGCCACCGGTGCGAAGGGATATCTCCCGCTCGGCGGAAGTTCCTCCCATCAACACGGCAACCCTTTGGGGATGCATGGACATCGCAGATTCACCTCATTTTTCACTTATTAACTCATAGATCGCTTACAATCTTTACTATAACTCTTTTTGTTAAAAAGCATCAGAAATTTTCAGGCATATTGAGGCCTTTACACGATCTCTATTTCTCAGTATAATTATATGCGTCAAAGGGGAGTAGCTCAATCGGTAGAGTAGCGGACTCCAAATCCGTTGGTTGCAGGTTCGAGTCCTGTCTCCCCTGCCAGAG
>JBEKFU010000124.1:0-6085 GCA_050013155.1 Thermacetogeniaceae bacterium
GCGTCCTGTTTCCGGGGCCGCCTGCGTTCTCCCGTAAAGGGGTCGAGGGTGAAGGTATTGGTCGGCCCCGGGCCGTAATAGACGTTCTGGCCCTCCAGGTACATGCTGCGCTTACCGTTCCGGTCGTAGATCGTGATCCGGGACGGGGTGGTGCGGACTGCCCATTCCACCAGATGTGACGGGAAACGGACGCGCCTCCCGTCGACCCAACAGCCTCCCTTGCTATAAATCTCCAGCGCCTCCGGGCTGTTGACCTCGGCCCCGGTGTGCTGAAGCACCTCCAAGGCGCCCAGGTAGATCGACTCGCACTGGTCCTGGCTCAGCACTCTGAACTGAGGTGTGGCGTAGGTTTTGTAGCTAGACCTGACATACTGACTTTTAGGCAATTAGAGTCCTCCTTTCCGTTCATCCTGCCAACTTGACGCGTATAGGTTTGTAGACTTACTCCCTGCTTCCCGGGTTGCCCCTCTCAACTGAAATATTGCCTTCAGCCTTTCGCCTCCTCGCGTCGTCAACATAGTTTGTGCTGAACAGGCTTCCATGCTTTTTTATTCTCCCTGTCTGCAATTTTCACTCTGTAATATTTCGTACTCTCTAGAACTATTCGACACACTTGCCGGGACGGAGCCAGGGGATCTACGGCTGAAAATCAGTTCTATCTGTCATGCCCGAAGTTTATCACAGATGACTACCCGCTCTAATACCCCCGCTTCTACAAAGCGGTGGGATAAGGGCGGCTACGCCACTGATTCAACTATGCCTCTGATTCTGGCC
The DNA here is from genome assembly GCA_050013155.1 of Thermacetogeniaceae bacterium. GTDB lineage: Bacteria > Bacillota > DSM-12270 > Thermacetogeniales > Thermacetogeniaceae > Palsa-1188. Next base: position 775 of record JBEKFU010000124.1, read on the forward strand.
TGCACGTCCGGCGCCAGTTTCTCCGGTTCGTGATCGTCGATGATCTCCCTGACCTTGGCATTTACTCTCTGGCGCAGCGTGGGGCTGCCGTCCTCAAGCCAGTGGTCATACCGCTGCCGGTTGATCAGAGACGGCATCCAGGTCTCCTTCCTGAAATGCTCATAGGTATGGGTATGGGTCAAGAACTGGGCGCCGGGGCCGACTGCCTTGATGACGTCAATTGCCAGCGTCTCCTCGTCGACCTTTATTCCCTCTACGACACGCCGGACATGACCGATAATCTCGTCGTCCATCACCAGCAGTTCCAGAGAGCTGGTAGCGCCGTACTCCATGTAGCCGCAGTCATGGATCAGGTTGGCGCCGCTCAGCGCAGCCACCATGATCGAGCTGGTGGCTTCGATTGCCGCCTGCTCGTCAACCGCCTTGGAGTCAGTGCAACCGGCGGTGGAGAACATGGGGATCTTATAGTAGTGAGCCATATCGGTAAAGCCGGCGTGCAGGAGATCGAACTCCGGCGCTCCGTAGCTCAGGATCATGCTTCTCATGTCCAGAATCGACGGAACTCCGCCCATGATAAAGGGCGCCCCCTCCCTGACCAACTGGCATACCACCAGGCCGGCCAGGCATTCAGCATTGGAGACGACGATGTTTCCGGCCAGGGTTACCGGGGCGGTACCGCCGCAGCTCGGGGCGGGAGTATAGATGCACGGAAGGTTGTTGCGAGCCATGAACATCGCTTTCTGGATCGCTTCAGGCGAGTGGACGAAAGGCGAACTCGGCTCCGAATATAAGCAGATAAACGGATTGCTCTGGAGATCCTGCAGGCTCCCGGCAATGGCCACGCACATGTCCACCATGGTCTGGTAGTTCTTGGCGCTATAGCCCCAGTGGACAATCGGTTTAGTGGAGTTGGTGAGCATGGCCTCGAGGAGATAGACGTCAGCCACCTCTGTGGGCACATCCCGGGGCGTGCCCAGATCCATCTGAAAATCGATATTGGGAAGGGCGTCGATGACCTTGGATGCCCGGAGGGTATCGCTGATCCGGGGAAACCTCTTCTCGCCCGTCAACGGATCGAGCGTGTATGTATTGGTCGGGCCGGGGCCGAAATAGGTCTTGTGGTCTTCCAGAAACACCTTGCGACCACCGTTCCGGTCGCAGAGCACGATCCTCGAGGGTGAGGTCCTGATCGCCCACTCTACCAGGCTGGCGGGAAAACGAACCCGGTTTCCGTCGACGAAGGCGCCAGCCTTTTTAAGTAGGGCAATGGCATCCTCGTCATGGAACACCGCTCCCACACCCGCCATCACTTCCAGGGTAGCGTCGTGGATCTCCTGGCACTGTGACTCTGTGAAAACGCTGAACTGTAGAGTCTCGTTGACGATGTAGCTGCTGCGCTTCTTCATTATCTTCCCTCCAAACTGATTTTGGTGGCGGCGCGGATGTTTATTGACCAGTAGGTGCCACTTCATCTCCTTGCCGAAACAAAAATCCGCTCACTGCGATAGCCAAAACATTGGCAACAAAAATCGACAGGTAAGTCCAGGATCGTGCAAGACCCTGGCATACCAGCGGGTGCCCGCTCTGCGGGCGCGGTCGATGAAGCAGGAAGCCGCCACTTCTAAAGCGGAGGTAGTTCACACTCCCACGACCACGCATCCATGCGCCCCCCATCATTCAACTGGGTCTAAGCTTCAGTGGGGGATTGCTTTCCCCCACTGAAGCTTATCAGTAAAACTTGGCTTGCGCCGAGCCATAGGCGAAGGCGGAAGCCTTAGTTGCACTGATCCAGGGGCTAACCGCCACTTGGCTCCCACTTCAGTGGGAGTCTAGTGGCGGTTAGCCATCGGGGAACAGTTAATACAGTGATGTAGCCGCCCAAGGCGGAGCCTTGAGCCGGCGTTCAGGCCGGGCGTTAGCCCGGATACGGGCACCCACCGCTTCGGAGAAGCGGGGGTATTAGAGCGGGTAGTCATCTGTGATAAAACATGCTTCTGGATATCCGCTGCCCCGCCCCGGCTACTACAAACTGTTCATCCCAGGGTCCATATAACAAGTGTTCCAGCAGCGCCGCCGTGCCCTTTAACAACTCGTACTGCAGTCCGAAGACCTCCGCGGCCTGGCGCGCATACTCCTCGCATGCGGCCAGGCCTGCTATGCCGGTATCGATAAGGGCGATCCTGGTATAATTTTTGATCATTTCCCGCGCTACCCATTGGGCAGTCTCCTGATCATATTTTTTCGTCCATTCATGCTGGCCCAGATACATCGCCAGCGGCCCCCAGCCCTTATCAATATTCTTCTTGGTATAATAATACGTCCCCGGCGCCTTCTGAAATTGTTCCCGGTAAGCATCCATCGATCCCAACAGGATGGCGGTGCAGTCATCCGTTCTCGGCACCACCAGCTTTGCCCGGCTTGCCTCCAAGCCGACGATGCTTTCGGAGCATAACCCGAACCCCAGCAGGATGGATTCGTAGCAATGGCCCTGCTCAAGCCTGTTGATGACCTCCTGCAATTCCTGGTGTAATTTTTTTGGGTAATCATGCTGACCCAGTTCAATGATATGCGTTTCGACGTGCGCAGGCGTTCTTCCGGCAATCTCCTCGGTTAAAGCCTCACAGACAACAAGCGCCGTTTTCTCTGCCATGCCTCTTCTCCTATCATGTTGCCAGGGACAGTTTTTATCCAACGGTAGGGAGGTAGCCCAACAAGCGCATGGCCTCTTCTGCCGCCTGGCGGAAGTCCGGGGCATAGCCGTCTGCCTTGATCACCCTGGCGTACTCTTTCGTGACCGGCCCACCCCCGATCATCACCTTTACCTGTTGCCGCAAGCCCTTTAAACATAAAGCCTGCATCGTGGCGGCGATTACCGGCATGGTAGTAGTCAGCAGGGCGGACATGCCCAACAGCCTGGGTTTATGGTCGACCACGGCCTGGACGAATTCCTCAGGCTCTACATCGATCCCCAGGTCGATCACATCCAGGCCCTTGCCCCGCAGCATCATGACCACCAGGTTCTTGCCCAGGTCATGCAGATCACCCGCCACGGTGCCAATGATTACCCGGTCCGGCAGTTTAACTCCGGACTGAATCAAAAAAGGCCTCAGTACATGCATCCCGGCATGCACCGCCCGGGAAGCGATCAAAACATCGGGAACATATATGCCGCCGTTCCGGAATCGATCACTAACAAGCTTCATGCCGGCGATCAGGCCCTGATCCAGTATGTCGCAGGGGGCCCAGGCCTCATCCAGGGCGGCCTCTGTCAAGGCCTTTGCCTGTGAGGCCTTTCCCTTGATTACAGCCTCTCTCAGCTTCTCTAAACCCTGCATGCCTTCTGCCTCCTAAATGGCTTTCTGCTTGGAGATTTAACATCCCTCTCTCCATGGATATTGCAATCCATTGTATTTTTTAAGGCAATCCTTCAATTCCCCTGCCTCGCTGATTCATCAGCATCAGGGCCGGATACTGCGCCCGGCCCGTTCGACGATGTCATGGATCTTCTGCTGCACGTCCTTGAGCAGCGGTTCGGGCTCGTAGTCCTCGATGATGGAGCGCGTCTTCTCATTGGCGCGCTGCTCCAGGGTCTTCGCTCCGTTCGCCTTCCAGATATCGTAGCGCTGCCGGTCGATCAGGGAAGGATAATAGGTTTCCGTGCGGAAGTGCTTGTAGGTGTGGTCCTCAGCCAGGAAGTGGCCGCCGGGCACCACCTTGTCGATGACGTCCAGGGCCAGGGTGTCGTCATTATAAGATCAGGAAATATCGGATCTCCCCCGGTAATACCGATACTCCCTAAATCGCTTTCTGCTTGTATTTGCTGGGAGTGATCCCTTCGATGCGACGAAAAACCTTGCTGAAATAATTGGCATCCTCGAAACCAATCTCCGCTGCTACCTGCCTCACGGTATACTTCGGGTCGTGAAACACTTTTTTAGCCTCTTCAACTCGTACCTTGGTCAATAATTCGATGACGGTACACCCGATCTCTTTTTTGAACAGGCGTGACAGGTAGGACGCACTGACATAGACCTGCTGGGCGATCTCATCCAGGGTCAACCGTCGCTGGTAGTGAGCCCTGATATAATCGACGGCGCTGTTCACTACTTGCAGATTCTTGATGCACCTGGCATCATCCATATTGTCAAGGAAAACGCCCAACGCCTTCTTGATCCACAGACACACCTCCCCAAGCGACTGTATCCTGTTGATCTCTTCAATGTAGCGGCAATTGAGGGTCAATAGTTCTTGGGGATTCGCTCCCCCCTCGATGGTGGCCCGCGACAGGATCACCAGCAGTTCGATGATCCTTGCCTTTACCTCATCGGTATTGCCAGGAAACTTCTCCAACAGGTCGGCCAAAACACTGTCCAATGCCTGTTGGGCAGCGTGGCGGTCGCCCTGACGCACTTTCACGCTGAGTTCCTGCTCCTTTTTCAGGAAATTCATCAAACTGGAACTGGCATTCAATTGCCGTATGGACTGCTCCAGCTTCCTATCCTGCATCTCCTCGTTGATGAGCGCCTGATGGGCGGCAATTTCCTGTAGTTGGTACAGGCTCGCCATTCCCGTGCGCAGGATGTGATTGGTGGTTTCGAAGAGCATCTCCGCTACTGCTTGCACCCGGTCAGCCGAAATGACCGACAACTCCCTGGCTCTTTCCATCAAACCCCGGGAATCAAGCTCCAGCGGCCTGGTATATTCCTCGATCTCTTCCCAGAAAAAGTCCTCCGGTTCCCACATCAGCACCTGGCCACAGATGATCGTGGCTACGTGCTCGCCTTCAACCATCAATGGCGCGGCCCATAACACCAGGCCGGCATGGCACCGGAAGATATAGGGCTCACCATACTTGGCGGCTTCCTTTCCCGCCCGTGCATAGCAACGTCTGCAGCGCGGCCTGCCAACCTGCCGCACCTGCTGGCAGAAACTGCTCATTCCTGCCGCATCGATCGGCTTGACAATCATTTCCCCTTCCTGATCGATAATGTAGACCCTCAGGCCGGTCGCCTTGCTAAAAGTCCCTAGAATGCGCTCCATCAAACGCATGTCGACCATATCTTCTATTGTATTTACATTTTGATAGGGGAAATTTTCATGAGACATCATGATTAACCCTCCAATCTCCATGTATCTTACCGCGATGACTACCCGCTCTAATGCCCCGCTTCTCCTCCGCATCCGGGCTTACAGCCCGGCCTGAAGAATGCGGAGTACATGAAGCGGGGGGCGCCCGTATCCGGGCTAACGCCCGGCCTGAACGCCGGCTCAAGGCTCCGCCTTGGCTGAAAGCCCGCCGGCACACCGGGAA
>JBEKFU010000125.1:0-2971 GCA_050013155.1 Thermacetogeniaceae bacterium
GCATTGATCGTGATCGCCGCTTGACCATACTGGATTTGCTCAGCTTAGCGGATACCAAAATGGTACCCAATGTTCACGCAAATGGAGGCCGGTCACCGGTCCTTTTTCTTTCTGTGCTCAACTGGGGACCACGCACCATCTTGCAATGAGAATACTTTAGAAGAAGGAGAACCAGATCTCCGCCACGGATACCAAAATGGTCTCCTGCGCTCAGAGAAAGGATGGGTTAGTTTCTTTACGTTTAGCCGGAGGTCATATCTATTGGCGGGATGATAGATGGAAGATACTCGTAAAAAATAGAAAAAAGCTGATGGAAAGGTCAAAATGTGGTATGTTTTAGTCACCATAACACAAACAAACCCATTATGACTGACCATCAGCTCAAAATGATTATAACATTACGAACACCCTCCTACAATTTGAATAAAAAGCATCTCCAAAAAGCCCTGAGGTTCAGCGATGAAGATCTCCAGGAACTCCTGTCCCTGAGGGCGGTGATTGTGAAGAACAAGCAATACGTCATGGTCCTTAACTACCACGATATCACGATCGAATGCCCCGTCCTGAAGATGAAAGACGGCAGTTACCAGATCGTCTGGCCATCCTTCAAACTCCCCAACCGCCCCTATCCTGTCTTCGTTTACCTCTATGCCGCGGCCCTGTACCTGTCCAGCGAGGATAGTATGCGGGATACCGCCGCAAAAACAATCAAAGCCTTCGGTCTTGAGACCTTTGCCCACACAACCATCTCCCGGTTCCTCCCCAAAATCTATCAGACACTGCCGGGCCTGATCGGCTATGGAGCACAGGTGGCCAGTGAATGGGGCGCCGGCCTCTCCCGGGTGATCAGGAGAAAACATTGGGATGAAGCACTGTACGAAAAGGCTGTGCAGCTCTGCAGCCTGATCGATCCCGTTCTACGGGCGCCGCCCGCATTTGGCAACTGGCTCGCCCAGCAGTACTGGCAGAATAGGATGCGCTTTCTCGTCTAACCGCCATTTCTTCGCAAAAAACAGCGCTGCACCAAGATCCTTGCTAGTCTTTGGGACAAGGAGGTGCATCGTATGGAAGAGATGCGAAGCAGTATCAAGGAGATACCAGTCAGGGCGATCCGGGGCAACACCGTCCTCGCCCTGTCGGTGGACAGCCGGGAACTGGAGCGGTGCGAGAAGGCGATCCGGGAGTACGGCCTCACCAGCCCGGTGGTGGTCAGGAGCGTGGATGGCGCCTACCAGGTGCTGTCCGGTGAGTGCGAGCGGATGGTCCTGGCCCGGATGCGCCAGAGCATGACGCCGGCGGTGGTGGTGGAGCAGATCGACGACCCAGAGGCCACGCGCCTCTCACTGCTGCTGTCCGCCCTGAAGCGCACACCCACCGCCCTCTCCGAGGGGTTGCTCTTAAGGGAGCTCTGCCAGGGTCACCATCAGACCCAGACCGAGGCGGCCTACCTGGTCGGGCGTTCGGTCAGCTGGGTGAACAAGCGGTTAGCCCTGGCCGAACGCCTGGCCAAGAGCGTGGTGGAACTGGTCAAGGCAGGACAGATCTCACCCCACACCGCCCAGGAGATCGCCCGCCTGCCACAGGATGTGCAGCAAATTTTCGCCAATCATGTGGTGGCCGAGAGACTGGCCAAATCGGTCGTTGAAAAGTTGGTCGTTGCCTACAATGATCCCGGCGTTCCCGAGTCAGTCCGGCAGCAGGTCCTGGATCATCCCCGGGAGGCGCTGCCCCTGGTGGCGCACGCCCGCAAGTCCCGCGGCCGGAGAACCAGGGATGATGCAAACCCCGGGGCACTTGCCGGACGGAGGATGCACTGCGTCCTTCTGATGCTGTTCCGGCTGGCCGGGGAGGCCGAGGACCTCCTGCCCACCCTGTCCCCGGTCGATAGGCCCAATTTGCGACAGATGTTGAAATCGTGTACGGAGGCGCTCTGGCGCTTCACCAGTCTGGCCAGGGCTTGCTTCGAAGATACCGGCTTTTCCCCAAGGAAAAGCCGGGAGGAGGCGCTGTGATGATCGAGCTCGAACTCTACCGCAACATCAGGCGCCTTCACAACGAGGGGCACAGCCAGCGGCAGATCGCCCGTATCCTCGGGTGCTGCCGCAAGACCATCAGGAAATACTGCCGGGGCGCCGTGCTCCACGACGCCAGGGCGACTAAGACCCAGATGGAGCTACCCCTTTCCCAAGCTCTGGAGAAAGAGATCAAGGCACTGCTCGAGGAGAACAAGTCCCTCCCCAAAAAGCAGCGCCGGAACGCCAGGGACATCTGGCGAACGCTAAAAAGCAGGGGTTTCACCGCCGGGGAGTCCACGATCAGGCGCCATGTGCGGCGCCTGGTCGAGTCGCACCCGGCCTTCGTGCCGCTGGACTTCGAGCCGGGCGAGATGATGCAGGTGGACTGGGGGGATATGCGGGCATTCATCGGCGGTGTCAACACCAACATCTCGGTGTTCGTGACCGTCCTGCCCTACAGTTACGCCGTCTACGCCTCGGTCTTCCCGGACAAGTCCGAGACCTGCGTTGTAGAAGGGCATGTCCGGGCCTTCAATTTCTATGGGGGCGTTGTTCGCCGTTGCCTATACGACAACATGCGCACCGCCGCCTCCTCGGGCTCTGGCATCAACGCCGTCAAAAACGAGAGGTTGAAGGAACTGGAGGCACATTATGGGTTTGATGGGGAATTTTGTAATGCATATTCCGGGAATGAAAAAGGGGCGGTTGAGAACGGAGTGGCTATCGTCAGGCGTCTCGCCTTCACGCCCATGCCCCACGTGGAGGGCTACGCCGAACTGCAGCAGCTTGTGGACGCTCGCTGCCTGGAATACGTCGAGACACACAAGATCCGCCACCGCCTGGCCAGCATCAAGTCGATGTTCGAGGATGAGCGCAAATCTTTAATCCCCCTGCCGCTCGTAGCCATGGAGGCAGCCAAAACGGTAGCCGCCCTGGTCAATTCCGATCTCACCGTC
>JBEKFU010000126.1:0-2843 GCA_050013155.1 Thermacetogeniaceae bacterium
TAAGGAATGATGCTTTACTTGAGGGAGGTGGGAGCGTTGAAGATTTCTGTCAATAGCATCGAATATATGGTAGAGCACCCGGAGAGAACCCTGCTGACATTCTTACGCCGGGAACTGGGCCTCGTGGGAACCAGGAAGGGATGCAACGAGGGGCATTGCGGCAGTTGTACCGTGCTCGTCGACGGCCGGGCCAGGAAGGCCTGTGTTACCAGGCTGGACCGGCTGGAGGGGTCTGAAGTCGAGACTATCGAGAACCTGGGCAGGTCCGGAAGCCTGCATCCCTTGCAAGCGGCTTTCATTCACGAGGGAGCGGTGCAGTGCGGGTTCTGCACACCTGGCATGATCATGGCCGCCAAAGATCTCCTCGATGTCAACCAGGCGCCCACGGACGAGGAGATCCGCCGGGCGCTCAGGTTCAACCTCTGCCGATGTACGGGTTACGCCAGCATCTTCAGGGCGATCAGGCTGGCAGCGCAATGGCTCGGGGGTCCATCTTCGCAGCCGGCGCTGGCCGGGGCTCACCCAGCCGCGCCCAGTGGGCACCCGGCGGTGGGGTTTTCAGTGCCGAAGCTGGATGCCGTCGCCAAAGTCACGGGCGCTCCGATCTATGCCGACGATCTGCGGCGCGACCACATGCTCTATGGGAAACTGGTATACAGCGGCCTGCCGCATGCCAGGGTTGTGGCGGTGAACACCGATGAAGCAAAAAGTCTGCCGGGAGTCGTCGCTGTCCTGACCGCAGTCGATGTGCCCGGCCTGAATGCCTTTGGCAGGATCATACCCCATCAGCCGGTATTGGCAAGAGATATCGTGCGCTACGTGGGGGATCCCGTAGCGGTCGTTTATGCGGAAACGGAGGCTGGAGCCGAGCAGGCCGCGGCGCTGGTGGGCGTCACCCTGGAACCCCTGCCGGGCGTTTTCGATCCCCAGGATGCCATGCGCCAAAATGCGCCAAAATTATATCCGAACGGAAATATTCTCAACCGGACCACTGTCAAGAAAGGTGATGTTGGCAAGGGTTTCGAGCTTGCAGATGTGGTTGTGGAGGACACCTATACGACCCAGTGCGTGGAGCATGCTTACCTGGAACCGGAGTCTGCCCTGGCTGAAATTGACGCCAGCGGAAAGCTGACTGTCTGGGCCGGCGGTCAGGGCCCGCATTACTTGCGTCACGAAATAGCTCGAGCGCTCGGGTATTCGGAGGACCAGGTGCGGGTGATCCTGACAGCAACCGGCGGAGCATTCGGCGGCAAGGTAGAGCCGCTGATCCAGATTCACGCCGCTCTTGGAGCGTTGAAGACCGGCCGGCCCGTCAAAATGACGTTGACGCGCCGTGAATCGATCATGAAGTCCACCAAGCGCCATCCGGAAATAATCTACATGAAGCATGGAGCGACCAGGGATGGCAGGTTGGTAGCCGTTGAAGCCAGGATCGTAGCCGATACCGGCCCTTACGCCTCCCTGGGTATGCCGGTGGTTTCTCAATCTGCAGCAGTAGCCGCTGGGCCCTACAAAGTTCCCAACGTCCATGCCTGTTCTGTCGGTGTCTACACCAACAACGCCGTGGGCGGCGCCTTCCGCGGTTTTGGGACCACCCAGGCGGCCTTTGCCGGGGAACTGCAAATAGACCGCCTGGCGCGGAGCCTAAACATGGACCCGATTGAATTCAGAAGGCGCAATGCCCTGAAGGCAGGCGATCTGACGGCGACCGGACAGGTTCTGGAGCCATCAGTGGCCTTTGACGAAACACTGGTTGCCATCAAGGAAGCTCTGTCAAAGCTGGATCTGCCGGCTGCAGACGCCCGTAAAAAAATCGGGGTGGGTGTAGCCAGCGCTTATAAAAATGTGGGGATGGGAGGCGGCTCTTCCGATGGTGCCGGGGCAACTGTTGAACTGACTGATCATGACCAGGTCATCGTCATGACAGGAGCTGCCGACATCGGACAGGGCTCTGACACCACTCTGGTCCAGATTGCCGCTGCTGCGGGAGGCTTTCCTCTGAGTCGTATTGTGGTGATCTCCGGCGATACAGACCGGTGCCCCGATGGCGGGACAACTACTGCCTCCCGCCAGACCTTCGAATCAGGCAACGCCGTCTACCACGCTGCCGCTGAGTTGGGCGCCCGGCTGAAAAAGGCTGCGGCCGAACTCTGGAATCAGGCGCCGGAGGAGATCGCCTTTGATGACAAGGGCGCTGTTTCCGGAGAGAAAAGGTTGGGTTACGCCGAACTGCACCGGTTGCTGATTGATCAGGGGCTGGAAGCCAGGGTTTCGTATCACTACGATCCTCCGGTATGCTATCCGATGCCGGAAAACGCCGACCACCAGCCGGACGCCAACCCGGAACACTACCGCATACACTACACCTACAGTTTCGGGACACACGCCGCGGTCGTCGAGGTAGACACGGAGACGGGTGAGGTGAGGGTGCTCAAAGTGCTTGCCGCTCACGATGTTGGCAAGGCCATCCACCCGCAAAACGTCCGGACCCAAATCGAGGGGTCTGTCGTGATGGGGTTGGGCTACGGATTGATGGAAGAGTTTAAGATGAGCGAGGGCAGGGTAGTCACAGATACCTTGAAAAAGCTCAATCTTCCGGACAGTACCGTTGTCCCCGAGATTGAAGTCTACATTATCGAGGATCCTCAGCCGGGCGGTCCCTTTGGCGCCAAAGGATTCGGTGAACTGCCCATGAATCCCACTGCGCCGGCTATCCTCAATGCGATCTACGATGCGGTTGGCGTACGCTTGAAGGAGCTTCCGGCGATTCCTGAAAAGGTGCTGGCAGCAATCAGGAACAAGGAAAGATTGCCATGATTGCAGAGGATGACGGTTCGCGATGG
>JBEKFU010000127.1:0-2792 GCA_050013155.1 Thermacetogeniaceae bacterium
GTGGCGCTAAGCCCCTGGATCAGTGCAACTAAGGCTTCCGCCTTCGCGGGGTACCCGACCCAGAGGGTACCCCGGTCGGCTCGGCGCAAGCCAAGTTTTACTGATAAGCTTCAGTGGGGAGAAGACAATCCCCCACTGAAGCCAAGAACTCGTTGACAAAAATGCAAGGCTATCCCGTGGCCGGTGGTTGTTGCTATTGGTATTATTCGTTCCATGCCGGGATGCCAATCTTCCTTTTCTTGACACTAAAGCCGTACACAGCTAAACTTGGGTAAAGGTTTTGAAGGCGAGCCATTTTTTATTATAGGTGGGAATGGGATTGGACAGGGAACAGTTGATCGGGCTGCTGGAGCGGGTCAGGTCGGGTGAGACCGGCGTCGCCGAGGCGGTGGAGGATTTGAAGTACTTGCCCTTCCGGGATATCGGCAGCGCCAAGATCGACCACCACCGCCAACTGCGCAGCGGCGTCCCGGAGGTGGTCTACTGCGCCGGTAAAACCCGTGCACAGGCGTTCGAGGCCTTCCGCGAACTGGCCGCCCACAGCGACCGGGTCCTGGCCACCCGGGTACCGCCGCGCACCGCCCGGCTGATCCAGGATGAATTTCCGAACGCCCGCTACTCCCGGGAGGCCCGGCTGCTCTACCTGAGCACCGTAGAACTCCGGCCGCGCTGGGGCGCGGTCGCCATTCTCACCGGAGGCACTGCAGACCTCCCGGTGGCCGAGGAGGCATCCCTGACCGCGGAGTTGTTGGAAAACCGGGTGCTGCGCCTCTACGATGTGGGCGTGGCCGGCATCCACCGCCTGTTGGAGCACCTGCCGGAACTGGAGGAGGCGCAGGTGCTGATCGCCATCGCCGGCATGGACGGCGTACTGCCGAGCGTGGTAGCCGGCCTGGTGGACAAGCCTGTGATCGCCGTGCCCACCAGCACCGGTTACGGCGCCAACTTCCAGGGGCTGGCCCCTCTGCTCACCATGCTCAACAGTTGCTCACCGGGCATCGGGGTGGTCAACATCGACAACGGCTTCGGGGCAGCCGTGCTGGCCCACCTGATCACCAGGAGCAGCGGCGGGAGGTAACCCATGCGCATTCTCTATCTTGACTGCTTTTCCGGCATCAGCGGCGACATGTGCCTTTCCGCCCTGCTCGACCTGGGAGTCCCCCTGGATCTTCTGAAGCAGGTGGTGTCCCAATTGGGGGTCGACATTCTGCTGGAAGCCAAGCAGGTGCTAAAAGGCGGCTTGCAGGCGACCCAACTGCAGGCCAGGCCGGCTTCGGACCAGCCGATCGGCCGGAGCCTGCGCAGCCTGCGGGAGATCCTGCGCCGCAGTAGCCTGCCGGCAGCGATCCGGGAGCGGGCAGAGGCCGCCCTGCTGCGCCTGGCGGAGGCAGAGGCGGGAGTACACGGCGCCGATCCGGAAGCGGTGCACTTCCACGAGATCGGCGGCCTGGATACCCTGCTCGACCTGGCCGGGACCTTCGCCGCCGTCTCCTACCTGGGCGTGGAGCAGGTGCTGGTCTCGCCGCTGCCCCTGGCCCGGGGCAGCATCATGACGATGCACGGCCTACTGCCGCTGCCGGCGCCGGCCACCCTTCAGTTGCTCAAGGATGTTCCCACCTACGGCGTGCCCCTGGAAGCAGAACTGGTCACCCCCACCGGCGCAGTTCTGGCAGTATCCCTGGCCTCCGGCTTCGGTCCACCGCCTCTGGCCCGCTGGGAGCGGTTCGGTTACGGGGCGGGAAGCAGCGACCTGCCCCAGCAGCCCAACGTGCTCAGGGCCTGGCTGGGCGAGGCTGCAGCAAAGACAGGCGCCGCGCCAGGCGCGGTCATGCCGGAGGCCGCTTTTGACGAGGACCTGGTGCTGGTGCTGGAGACACAGTTGGACGACCAGAGCCCCGAACTGCTGCCCTATCTCAGGGCTCAACTGGAGCGAGGCGGCGCCATCGACGTGCTCTTCACCCCAACGGTGATGAAAAAGGGGAGGCCCGGCAACATCGTCACCGTGCTCTCCCCCCGGGAAAAGCTGCTCGCCTTGACCCACATCCTGTTCCGGGAAAGCTCCGCCCTCGGCCTGCGCTGGTATTCGGCCGGGCGGCTCAAGTTGTTCCGGACAGTGGAAGAGGTGGCCACCCCCTATGGAGCGATCCCGGTCAAGCTCGGCTACGCCCGGCGACCGGACGGCGCCCGGGAGTGCTACAACCTGGCGCCGGAGTATGAGGCCTGCGCCAAGCGGGCCGAAGAGACCGGCGCCAGCCTCAAGGAGATCTACCAGGCCGCCATCGGCGCCGCCCGGGACAAGCTGCAAAAAAAAGCAGAAATATTGGTCCAATACCCAACTCCATTTAATTTTCATTTCGTGATCCAAAGTGATTATATTTAGAATTCAATTTTCATTTCAAGCTACAAAATGAAAATTAATTGTTTATTCTGTGCCCTGGCGGCCGCAACCCGGGCCGAACTTGTCGCTATGCAGACGCCCTCCGGTCGCCCAGTTCTCCCGCTCCAGTTCCTGAAACAGTACGGTGACCCACTCCGGCTCCACGTCAAGCGTCTCCGCCAGCACCCTGGTGATCTCCCCGGCCAGCCGGCGCTTCACTTCCACATCCCGGCCTTCAGCCATCTGCACAGTCACGATTGGCACCGCTGCCACCTCCTCGATCTCTCACTTCATCATCCGGATTAGCTCGTAGATCAGCCGGGCGGTGATCCCCCAGACCATGTGCCCACCCACGCGGTACACCAGGATCCGGTGCCGGGTGACGCCCCAGGGCCTGGTATAGCGCTCCGGCAGC